>NZ_DJIQ01000021.1:3866-7071 GCF_002433705.1 Oceanicaulis sp. UBA6590 | reverse complement strand
GCTTCACCGTCAGGACGGCTATGATCACAGCTATTTCTTCATCGCCACCTTCATGGAAGACCATTTGCGGTGGCTGAGCGAGCGGCTCTGATCAGACTTCGGGGATAATCTCTGCGAGCTGACCGCCCACGCGGATCGGCTCGCAGCGCACCGCCAGCCCTGTCGCGTCATCGGTCTCCACATAGAGCCCGCACACCGTCGCCTCGCCCGAAGCCGGGGTGAAACGGCCTGAGCGCATATGGGTGACGAAGCGATTGATCGGCTCGTCCTTCACCATGCCGATGACGGAATCATAATCCCCGCACATGCCCGCATCGGTCTGATAGGCCGTGCCCTTGGGCAGGATGCGATGGTCAGCGGTGGGGACGTGTGTATGCGTGCCGACGACCAGGCTGGCGCGGCCGTCGCAATAATTGCCCAGCGCCACCTTCTCGCTGGTCGCCTCGCCATGCATGTCCACGATGATGGCGTCCGCGACTGCGCCGAGCGGGCAGGATTCGATCTCGTGATTGACCGAGGCGAACGGATCTTCCAGCGGCTGCATGAACAGGCGCAGCATCACATTCATCACCAGAACCCGGCGACCATCGGGCAGGTCATATAGCCCCGCTCCGCGCCCCGGCGCCGTGCCCTCGCGATAATTCACCGGACGCAGCAGACGCGGTTCGCGCTCGATATGCGACAGGGTTTCAGACTGGTCCCAGGCATGATTGCCGAGCGTCAGCACATCCGCGCCCGCATCATACATCTCGTTGGCGGTCTTCTCGGTGATGCCGAAGCCGCCCGCCGCGTTCTCTGCGTTCACGACAACGAAGTCGAGCTGCAGCCGCTTGCGCAGATCCGGCAGCGCATCGCACAGCCCGTCCCGGCCCGACTTGCCGACCACATCGCCAAAAAACGCAATACGCATGAGCTCGCCTTCACTTCGCTAGGGGAGCGGATATAGGCGAAACGGTCCGCTTAGGCTAGCGAGCCCCTGTTCAGGCTCAGCCCACAAATGACTTCTCGACCACATACTGGGCCGGGCGGGCGTTGGAGCCTTCCTTCAGGCCTGCCTGCTCGCAGCGTTGCTTGCAGGATTCCAGCATGTCCATGGAGCCGCAGATCATCACCCGATCGGTTTCGGGGTTGAGCGGGGGAATGCCCAGCTCTTCATAGATGACGCCGTCATCCATCAACTGGGTGATGCGGCCCTTGCGCTCGAACTCCTCGCGGGTGACGGACGGGTAATAGACCAGCTTGTCGCCCACGAACTCGCCCACCAGCGGATCCTCGCGCACGGTCTCGACCAACTCCTTGCCATAGGTCAGCTCGGCGACCTCGCGGCAGGTATGGGTCAGGATCACCTGATCAAAGCGCTCATAGGTCTCCGGATCGCGGATGACCGAGGCGAAGGGCGCAATGCCGGTGCCGGTGGACAGAAGATAAAGCCGCTTGCCCGGCTCCAGAGCATCGAGCACGAGCGTGCCGACAGACTTCTTGCCCATCAGGATCGTGTCCCCGGGCTCGATATGCTGGAGCTGGCTCGTCAGCGGGCCATCAGGCACCTTGATCGAGTAGAAGTCGAGCTCCTCATCCCAGCTCGGACTGGCGATGGAATAGGCGCGCAGCAGCGGCTTGCCGTCGACCATCAGGCCGATCATGACGAACTCGCCCGAGCGGAAGCGGAAGCTCTGCGGGCGGGTCACCCGGAATGAAAACAGACGGTCGGTGTAATGCCGCACCGCAATGACGGTCTCTTCCGTAAACGCGCCCATCGCCATCTCGCTTTCTGAAGTTGATAAGTGAGGGCGTTCTAGGCCGCGGCTGGCTTCTTGCCAATGGTTCGCACTGCGGCGCGCGGTCACGCCTTCAAAAGCACGGATCAGTCGCCGAAGCCCGGATCGCGAACCTTGTCTGACACCGGCAGCTGGCCGAAGACCGAATGCACGCCGGAGACATAATGGGGCTGGTTGTTATTGACCTGCCCGGGCAGGGCGAAGGAGCCCAGATTGACGGTGGAGCCGCCTGCGTAACCCAGCGTTTCGATGGGTCCGAAGGCGCTCTCGATCTTGGCGATCTCTTCAGCGCTGGCAAAGGCGGCGTAGCCATTGGGGTCGGTTTGCGCTGCGCGATCGCAGCCGGCCGCTGCACGGGTGTGTTCAGACCCGCCCGCACACAGAAGGCCGCGCAAGGCGCCTGCGGTGCGTTCACTGACCTGAAGGCCCGCATCGGGCGCCCAGCCCGCTTCGCCGCCCTCGGCGGTCAGGACCTGCGTCGGGCCGGCAGGCGCAGCGGCGGCAGGTTCTGAAGCGCTCGCGGCCGGGGCAGAAGGCGCGGGCTGCGCCTCGATGACGGGGTCCACCGGAGACGGCTCGATGCGCTCCTGCGGAGCCGGATCGGCGACTGGCGGCGTCTCGATCACTGTCTCCTCGGCCGGTTCAACAGTCGCCTCGACCTCCACAGGCGTGAACAGGGTGACGTTCAGCGTGCGATTGGTGAGCGGCGCAGCATTGGGCTGGCTGTGCATGAACCACAGCGCCGCCGCACCCAGACCCACATGCAGGACGAGCGCCGCCCCGCCCGACGACCATTTCAGGCCTGTCGGGCTGAACCGAGACGAGAGCGCGTCCAGAGTCAGCGCCCAGCGTTGAGAAGGTGCGATCGCGTGCATGATATCCGTCAATGAGCCTGGCGCGCAGTCAGCCAGCCCCCGGGTCAGGGGTCAACGACATGACGCTCAGCTTGCCGTTTTGTAATCGGATCAGGCGCTGATCTCGTAGGCGCCCTGCTCGGTCACCACCCAGTCCATGTGCACATCATGGCTCTCGGCCGGGACCTTGTTCAGGCGCTGCGCCTCGTATGCCAGCCCCACCACCGTCAGCGGGCCCTGAGCCTTCAGCGCCTCCAGCGTGCGATCATAGAACCCGCCGCCATAGCCGAGCCGGCGTCCCTTGAGATCAAAACCGACCAGCGGGACCAGCACCAGGCTGGGCGTCAGCTCAGGATGGGTTGCGGCCGGCTCGCGCGTGCCGAACGCGCCCGGCTCCAGGAGCTGGTCCAGCGTCCAGCTGCGGAAGATCAAAGGCTGGTCCTTCGCAACGACGCACGGCAAGGCGATGCGCGCCTGTTCCAGCGCAAAGGTCTCAAGAAGCGGGAGAGGATCGATCTCGTCCCCGATGGCGGCATAGCCCGCCACCACCTGGCGCACTTTCGGCCAGAGCCG
>NZ_DJIQ01000021.1:1468-3488 GCF_002433705.1 Oceanicaulis sp. UBA6590 | reverse complement strand
CGCGGGCGGCGCGGGCGGCGCGCCTGGCGTTGGATTTGCGCCAGGCGGTCAGCATGACGGCTGAAGGGTAAGGGTGGCGGCGCCAATTCCGCCGGTGGTCGTTTTCCAACCCTGATGACCCGGTAAACCAGGTGGGCGCCGCTTAGATAGGACCACGGTCCAGTCCAGAGGCAGCTCCCTCTCAGAGATGTAAGGTCCTCGGGATGTTAAGACCTGCCGAACGGTCCAGCTACCGCCGTGAAGGAAGATGGGGTCGCGATGCCCCGCGCTCAAGCGCTTTCTCCATCTGAAGGATCGGCTGACGCAGTCATCGCGCTCGTCGCCGCCTCGATCCCGATCATGGTTTCGAGCTTTTCAGCCGCCCCTATCAGGGCTTCCGCCGCCCGCGCCCGGTCCGATCGGCGTCGGGCGTCGGCCTGGGACACCTTGCCCTTCAGATCGAGCACCGTGTCTTCCAGCTCATCGACCTTGCCGCGCGCCTCGCGCATTTCATCGGTGACGATCAGCGCCGCCATCAGCAGGAGGCGCACATCCCCGATCTGGCCCACCTTTTCGGCCAGGTCGCGCACATGGGTGTCGAGATGGCCCGCCAGCTCGCGCAGATAGGCTTGCTGACCCTCTTCACAGCCAATGGTGAACGCGCGTCCATTCAGGGAAATGGTGACCTTGCTCACGCCTGCTCCCCGGACTCGTCGGTATGCGCCAACAATGTCTGAAGATCCGCCATGGCGTCATCCAGCGCTTGCGCCGCCTCTTCCGCAGCGCCTTGCAGCTCGTCCTCACGGGCCCGCGCCTCGTCCAGCGCCGCGGCGAGTCGGGCGCGATCATTGTCCAGCTCGTGTGCGGCCTCGACGTCGCCCGCCGCCGCGCTCAGGCGCAGCTGATAGTCTTCAAGCCGTGCGCCTACGCGCGAGACCGCCCGGTCCAGGCGGGCGATCGCGTCAGCCAACGGGTCGTCAGCGGCAGAGGTTTCAGGCGCACTCATGCCCTTAAAATCCGTCTTTAACGGCAAAAGTTCAAGCAGTGTGACAGGACAGGCGTGAAAGAATCGCGCGAGTCGCCGCTCAAGCCAGCTTCAGATGCCCCAACATGTCCGAGAGACGTTGGCGGACCACCTCGCGCGAAGTCTCGCGACGCGCAAAGTCCACGCCCGCCTGACGCAACTCGTTCCAGCGGTTTTCGTCATCAAGCATGGCGAGGATGTGGCGAGCGAACCCGTCCGGATCGTCCGCCACCAGAACATCCACGCCCGGCGTCAGCCCCATGCCTTCCGCCCCGACAGAGGTCGACACGCACGGCGTACCCAGGGCCAGACTGGCCGCCACCTTGCCCTTGGCGCCGGCGCCATAGCGCAAGGGCGCCAGCGAAGCGCGAACACTGCCGAAGAACTCGTCAATGGTTTCGACAAATCCGAGCACCTCGACGCCATTCCTGCCGTCAAGCGCCTTGAACCGGTCCGGCATCTTGCTGCCGGCCAGAACAAACCGGGCGTCCGGTTTCACGGCCCTGACCCTGGGCCAGATCTCGTCCATGAACCAGTCCACGGCGTCCACATTCGGCGGATGCCCGTAACCGCCCAGGAAGCCCACGCCCGAACGGCGGTGGAAACCAGCCGCAAGAGGGTCCGGGTCATGGATCAGCGGGAGCTTGAAGGGCGGCGTTTCGGGCGTCGCCTCCTTCAGCAGTTCGATCTCCAGGTCCGAGTGTGGCAGCACCGCATCGGCGGACTGGATGATGGCCAGTTCACGGCGCCTGGTTTCAGCCGCCTGTTCCAGCGCGATCGCATCGCCTGACAGGTCCGCCTCACGCTGTTCGCGCAGGAAGTGCAGATCCGCAGGCATGAAGGCGATCTTCGCTTGCGGCGCATGGGTTCGCAGCGCGCCCATCACGCGCTCCGCAGCGGCGAAGCGATGCACGACCACAAGGTCGTATTCTGCACCGCGTGCGCTGATGAACGGTTCAAAACGGGAGTAGAAGGGGTGATAGATCGTCTCGATCCCCATGGCCTGCAAGGGGGCGG
>NZ_DJIQ01000021.1:0-1178 GCF_002433705.1 Oceanicaulis sp. UBA6590 | reverse complement strand
CCATGGCCTGCAAGGGGGCGGAATAGGCCTTGGTCCAGAGGAAATTGTCGACCGGCACGAAAGTCACCTTGAAGCCCAGCGCCTGCAGCGCGCGCATGGTCTCCACCGCCACCAGCGAGCCGGCGTCATGCTGAGGCTCCGGCGTGGTGATGTCGATGAAGAGGACGCGCTTGGTGACCCCGCGCTCCTTTTCGCGCTCGGGTTCCTGCGCATTGGGACGGTGTGCGGCCAGAACCCCTGCCCAGCGTTCGCGAAGCTTTTCAAGGTTCTGAACCTGATAGGCCTTGGCCCCCGCTGCGAGGTCCGTTCCCGAGCTGACGCCCTCGAAATGGATCAGCATGGAGCGGGGCTGGAAGACGGTGCGCAGGCCGTCCGCGCGAACCCGGAACGCCAGATCCGCGTCCTCGGCGTAGGCAGGGCGATAATGGTCATCAAACCCGCCGAGCTTCTCCCAGAGGGCGCGCGGCAAGGCGATGGAGGCGCCGGAGATGTAATCCGCATCCCGCGCATAGCTGAATTCCGGGCGACGCGGATGGTCGAACCGGCCCAGATTCCAGGCGGAGCCATCCTGCCAGAAGATGCCGCCCGCTTCCTGGAGCCGGCCATCCGGATAGATCAGCTTGGAGCCGACCAGCCCAACTTGGGGATCGGCGTCCAGTGTCTCCACCAGCGCGTCCAGCCAGTCCGGCAGGACCAGCGTGTCATTGTTGAGCATCAGGACGATACGGCCGCGCGCCTGCTCGGCGGTCAGATTGCAATTGCCCACAAAGCCCTGATTGGTCTCGTGCCGCACCCAGCGCACATGCGCCATGGGCACGCCGGCGGCGGCCTGAGTGCCATCGGTGGACTGGTCGTCGCCGACCAGGATTTCGAAGCTCGCTTTCGGCGCGCTTGCGAACACGCTTTCAATGCAGGCGAGCGTATAGGAGATCTGGTTATAGGCCGGGATCACGATCGAGACGTCCGGGGTCACGGTCTTCGGATGCCTGGCCGCAATCTTCGCCAGGCGTTCCGCCATCTTACGGGCGGCTTCATCCCCCACCACGGTCTTGATCGGCGCCTGGCCTTCGGACTGAAACGCCAGCTCGTAGCGGCTGATCAGCTCGGGGACATAGCTCGCAGCGTCGCCGAACTCCTCGGTGAGAACACCGTTGAGCGTCCGGATAGGGCTCTTCACG
>NZ_DJIQ01000054.1:0-31984 GCF_002433705.1 Oceanicaulis sp. UBA6590 | reverse complement strand
CGCCATGAAGATCACGATGGCGAGGCCGTTCACGAAGCCCAGCATCACGGGCGTCGGCACCAACCGGATGAACTTGCCCAGCTTGAAGATGCCCGCGCCCAGCTGGAGGATGCCCATCAGCACGACCGTGGCGAACAGGTATTCCACGCCGTGCTCGGCCACGAGAGCCACCATGACCACCGCAAGCGCGCCGGTGGCGCCCGAGATCATCCCGGGGCGGCCGCCGATCACCGCGGTGACCAGACCGACGATGAACGCTGCGTAGAGGCCCACCAGCGGGTGGACGCCCGCGACGAAGGCGAACGCCACCGCTTCGGGGACCAGAGCCAGCGCGACGGTCAGCCCGGCCAGTATCTCGGTTTTCAGCCGTTGCGGATCCTTGAGCGACAGGCTGGCGTCATTGCTTGTCAGGGACAGGCGATCGACGAGCGCGTTCAGTGTGGCTTTGACCATGTCAGATCTTCCGGCTGGTGGAGACGAGATTGCGCCAAAGGGTCGCAAGTTGGCTGCGTGCTCTGACACGGGGCATGCTGCAACGCAACACTTGGCCGGGAATATTTGCTGCTCTTGAACCTGATTTACGCCGGGTGACACCTGTCACTAACGCAGACCGGCCGGGCGATCGTATCCATGAGGCAAGGGATGAGCGACCGGACGCGTTCGATTTCGCGTTCGCCTGTTCCATGAAGTGATACACTGCTCGCGCGAACAGCGCACAGGGGGCAAGACGCATGACTGACCAACGCACCGAGCAATTGCACTCGCTGACGATCGACCGTGGCGAGAGCGGCGGAGACGGATCAGGAGGACCAGGATGGGCGGCGCTGTTGATCGCCATCGTCCTGTCGGGGGGAGCCGGCGCTGGTGCGGCCTGGTTCCTGATTCCGCGCCCCGAAGCGGCGCTGGTCGTGCAGGCCGAGCGTCCCGCGCCCTCTCAAGGCGCACAAGCCGAAACCGCCAGTTCAGCCAGCGTCGCGCCCGCCGCGCGTCCCGCCTCAAGCTCGGGACTGGTGGCCTCCGGCTATGTGGTCGCGCGGCGTCAGGCGACGGTGTCCGCCGAGATCACCGGGCGCATTCGCGATGTCCTGATCGAGGAGGGCGCCGTGGTCGAGCAGGGCGAGGTCCTGGCCTATCTCGATGACGATCGCGCCCGGATTGATCTCGATCTGTATGAAGCTCAGGAATCCGCGACCCGAGAGCGCGCCCAGTCGCTCGCTGCCCAGCTCAATGAGGCGCGCACCGTTCTGGAGCGCACGGAACGCCTGATTGAATCCGGCTACGCCACGGATTCCCGCCGCACCGCCGAGCAGGCCCAGGTTGACAGTCTCCGCGCCCAGCTCAGCGCTGCAAGGGCGGATCTGGCGGCGGCCGAAGTCCGCGTGCGCAGCCAGCGCGATTATGTGGATCGTCACATCGTCCGCGCGCCCTTTGGCGGCGTGGTCATCGCCAAGAACGCTCAGGTCGGCGAGATCCTGTCGCCGGTATCCGCTGGCGGCGGCTTTACCCGGACCGGTATCGCAACCCTTGTTGACATGGAGAGTCTCGAGCTCGAAGTGGATGTCAACGAGGGGCAGATCCAGCGAGTCAGCGCGGGCCAGCGGGTCGAGGCCATCCTCGACGCCTACCCGGACTGGCGCATTCCCGCTCATGTGGAAGCCATCATTCCGACAGCCGATCGCGCGCGAGCGACCATTCGCGTCCGCGTGGCGCTTGGCGAACGTGACGCCCGCATCCTGCCGGACATGGCGGCGCGCGTGACCTTTCTCGACGACAACTGAATCACCGATCCCAGCACAAGGCGATAGGGACAGATCATGACCGACGTGCTTTACGAACTCACCGATCTTTCAAAGAAATATACGCGCGGCAAGGAAAGCGTCGCCATCTTTGAAGATCTGACCATGACCATCAATCGCGGCGATTTCATCGCGATCATGGGGCCGTCAGGCTCGGGCAAGACAACCTTGCTGAACCTTTTGGGCGGCATCGACAAGCCCTCGGGCGGGCAGGTGGTCTGCAATGGCTTGAGGATCGACAATCTCAGCCAGGCCAGGCTGGCCAAATGGCGCTCAAGCCATGTGGGCTTCATCTTCCAGTTCTACAATCTGATGCCGACGCTGACGGCGGCCCAGAATGTCGAGCTTCCCCTGCTGTTGACGAAGCTGTCGGGCAAGGAGCGCAAGCGTCGGGTCCAGACCGCGCTGGAAGTGGTCAAGCTGGCCGAGCGCGCCAAGCACCGCCCACGCCAATTGTCTGGCGGCCAGCAGCAGCGGGTCGCAATCGCCCGAGCTCTGGTGGCGGACCCGGATGTGCTGCTGTGTGACGAACCGACGGGTGATCTGGATCGTGCGACCGCGGACGAAATCCTGGAAACGCTGCAGCTTCTGAACTCGGAGCTGGGCAAGACCATCGTCATGGTCACCCACGACCCGGCGGCGGCGAAGTATGCCCGACGCGAACTGCACCTTGATAAGGGCCGCTTTGTGGAAAGCGGAGCGATGGCATGAATGACCTCACGCTCATACGCAAATCCCTGTTCAGGAAGAAAACCCGCGCGATCCTTCTGATCCTCTCGATCATGACGGCCTTCCTGATCTTCGGCGCACTCGCCTCGATCGACCGGGTGCTCAATTCCTCTGAAGAACTGTCCCGGGCGGACCGCCTGGTGACAGTGAACAAGATCAACTTCACCCAGACCCTGCCTTACGCCTATTGGGGGCGGGTTCAGGGCGTGGACGGCGTGCAGGCCGTCACCCATGCCTCCTGGTTCGGCGGCTATTTCCAGGATGTGCGCAATTTCGTCCAGGCCTTCGCCGTGGATCTGGACAGCTATCTAGAGGTCTATCCCGAACTGGAAATCACGGCCGATCAGCGCGCCGCTCTGGCGGAACGCCGTGATTGCGTGGCGGTCGGGGCGGATCTCGCGGAGCAGTATGACTGGAATGTGGGGGACCGGTTCCCGCTCAGCTCGAACATCTGGCGACAGGATAACGGCTCGAGCGCCTGGGATGTGGAGGTCTGTGCGATCATGACCATCACGGGTCAGGATCTGCCAACCAACTATCTGCTGTTGCAGTATGATTATTACAATGAGGCGCTGGCGTTCAATCGCGACCAGATCGGCTGGATGATCATGCTGACGGGTGATCCCGGTCTCAATGACGGCGTCTCGCAGCGCATTGACGAGATGTTCGCCAACTCACCGGCGGAAACCGAAACCACCACCGAAGCCGCTTTCTCCCAGGCCTTCGTCGAACAGTTGGGCAATATCGGATTGATCCTGTCGCTGGTGGTCAGCGCAGCCTTCGCGACCATTCTGATGATCGTGGGCACGACCATGGTGATGGCCATCAACGAGCGGACCAAGGAAGTGGGCGTTATGAAGACGCTCGGCTTCTCCTCCTCGCGCATCTTCACCCATGTCCTCTCGGAATCGGTCATGCTCAGCCTTGTGGGTGGCTTGTTGGGACTGGGGCTGGCTGTCCTGCTGCTCGGCGGCATAGCCCAGGTCGCAGGCGGGCAATTGCCCGGGCTCGGCGTGGGGCGCGAGACCTGGATCCAGGCGCTCGGTCTGATGCTCGCCTTCGGCCTGGTGACGGGCTTTGTGCCGGCGTTGAACGCCATGCGTCTGAAAATCGTCGACGCGCTCGGGAAGGAGTAACCCCATGTTCTCTCAAATTGCAGCGGTCACCTCGATCAATCTGCGCTCCATCCCGCAACGCTGGGGCATGTCGCTGGCGACCATCCTCTCCATTGCGCTCGTTGTCGGCGTGCTTCTGGGCTTCCTCGCCATGGCCAACGGCTTCCGCGCCACGGTCAACGGCACGGGTTCGGAAAGCATTGCGGTCCTTCTGCGCTCGGGCTCCCAGGCGGAACTCAACTCCGGCTTCGGGCGGGATACGGTGCGCCTGATCGAAACAGCGCCCGGGATCGCACGGGATGCGGACGGCGCCGCCATCCTGTCCGCCGAACTCTATGTCATCACGGACGCCACCAAGCGCTCGACCGGCAATGACGCCAGCCTGTCCCTGCGGGGCGTGGATGAAATGGCGCCGCGACTGCGGGAGAATTTCCAGATGGTCGAGGGCCGGATGTTCGCGGAAGGCTCGAATGAAATCATCGTGGGCGAAGGCGTCATCCGGGAATTCTCGGGCTTCAACCTGGGAGAGACGATCCGCATGGGCCCGAATGAATGGCGCGTGGTCGGCGTGTTCTCGACCGGCGGCTCGGTGTTTGACTCTGAAATCTGGGCCGATGTCGGCACAGTTCAGAACCTCTACAATCGCGGCGCCAGCTATCAGTCGATCCGGGTCCGGCTGGACGGTGAGAACGGTCTGTCAGAGCTCCAGGCGTACGCCGAGAACGAGCCGCGGCTTGATCTGGATGTGACCACGGAGAAGGAATTCTTCGCCCAGTCTGCGGGCGGTCTTTCAAACCTGATCATGTATCTGGGCTGGCCATTGGCGATCATCATGGCGGTGGGCGCGCTCGCCGGCGCCTGGAACGCCATGTACGCCTCGGTGGACTCCCGGGTGCGGGAGATCGCCACGCTCCGGACGCTCGGCTTTTCCGGCTTTGCGGCCTTTGTCGGCACGCTGGTGGAATCGCTGATGCTCGCCTTCATTGGCGGGCTGGTGGGCGCGCTGATCACCTATTTCGTCTTTGACGGGGTCAGCGCCTCGACCATGGGCGGAAGCTTCACCCAGGTGGTCTTCTCCTTCGCCGTGACGATCCAGTCGGTGATCAGCGGCGTGATCCTCGCCCTTGTCGTCGGCCTGTTCGGCGGCTTCTTCCCGGCATTGCGCGCCTCACGCGTGCCGCTGCTGGAAGCTCATGGCTAACCCGTGCGGGCGGGCCGGCTCAGCCCAGGGCTTGAGCCAGGTCCGCCCACAGGTCTTCCGCATCCTCAAGGCCGACCGACAGGCGGAGAAGCGCGCCTTCGGCCTGCCACGCAACAGCTGTTCGACGGATCTGCCGATCACAGGGCAGGATCAGGCTCTCATAGCCGCCCCAGCTGAAGCCCAGCCGGAAGAGATGGCAGGCTTCGGCCATCGCCTCGCTGTCCCGCGCGTTCACGCCATCAAGAACAAAGGCGAAGCAGCCTGATGCGCCCGTGAACTGGCTGCTGAACAGGGCATGGTCCGGATGGCTTTGAAGGCCGGGGTGGAGCACCCGCGCGATCTTGGGATGCGCTTCAAGCTGTCTGGCGATATGAAGGCCGGATGCGCCGGAGCGCTCAATGCGCAGGAGCAGGGTGCGCAGGCCCCGCAGGCACAGATAGGCGTCATCGGGTGAGACATGGCCGCCAAAAAGAACATCCTTGTCCTTGAGACGCGCCGCAGACTCGCCTCTCGCCGCCACGGATCCCATCAGGAAGTCGGAATGTCCCCCGGCGTATTTCGTCAGCGCCTGAGCCGCGTAATCAACGCCGAGCTCGAGCGGGTTCATCAGCACGCCCGCGCTCCAGGTATCATCGATGACCGTCGCCACGCCCGCCTTGCGCGCGGCGCCGGCGATGGCGGGAATGTCCTGCACCTCGAAGGTCAGCGAACCCGGGCTTTCGAGCAGGACGACGGCGGTCGGCTTGTCGAGAAGCTCTGCGACGCCAGCGCCGATGCGGGGGTCATAATAGACCGGCGTGACGCCGTAACGAGGCAGTTCCTCATCACAGAAGCGCCGGACCGGACCATAGGCGGAGTCGGTGATGAGCGCCTGCATCCCGGCCGGATTCTCGGGCAGGGCGGTCCGAAGCGCCAGGATGACGCTGGCGAGACCGGACTGGGCCAGCGAGACGTGATCCGCGCCGTACAGCTCACCGATCGCCTCGCGCAACTCCATGTTCGGGCTCAACCCGCCGCGTCCATAGTGCCGACGGGGCGGTGTAGGGTTGTACAGCTCCGCCGTCGTGGGCGCGACCACGGTGGACGCGCGCTCGATTGGCGGGTTCACCAGATCATCGTTGCGGCGGGGCTGTCCGGAATGGATCAGTCGGGTGTCGCGTTTCATGTCGACGCGCTCCCTTCTCTTCGTTACATCTGAGGCTTGGATTTCAGCATGTAAGGCGGTTGGACCGATGACGCCAGCGTCTTTGTTCGACCTGATGGACCCCCGGCGCCTCGCCAAGGGCGCCGCGGCGTTTGCATTGGGCTTCACGGTTTCACACAGTGATCTGGACAGCGTGACCTCTCATATGGACGAGGTGCAAAGGCGCGGCGTGCTCAGATGCGGCGTTGATACGGGGCTGGTGGGCTTCGCCCAGACCGATGAGACGGGGAGCTGGAGCGGCTTCGAGGTGGAGTTGTGCCGGGCCTATGCCGCCGCCTTCCTCAACGATCCTGATCGCGCCGAGTTCATTCCCACCACGACGCTGGATCGGTTCCGCGCCGTACGCGAGGGCGAGGTGGATATCCTGCTGCGCAACACCAGCTGGACTTTGTCGCGGGCGACTTTGCAGGGCGTGCGCTTTGCCGGCATCTATTATTATGACGGGCAGGGCTTCCTCACTCCGGCGGATCTCGGTCTGACATCCGCCCAGGAATTGAGCGGCGCGCGGATCTGCGTTCAACCCGAGACGACAAGCGCGCTCAATCTTGACGACTACGCTGAACGCTACGGGCTCGATTTCACAATCGTCTCAGTTGAGACGGTTGCGGATGCGCGCACAGCCTATGAGGCGGGTCAGTGCGATGCCTTTACAAGCGATGTGTCGCGGCTGGCCGGTTTCCGCCGCTCTCTGAGCGAACCGGATCGACACATGGTTCTGCCAGACGTGATCTCCAAGGAGCCGCTGAGCCCTGTCGTGAGGGATGATGATGACGCATTCGCCATGGCCGTGGAATGGGTGCTGACCTCCCTGATCGCTGCAGAGGAGTATGGCGTCACCCAAAGTCAGGCCGCCAGTGCGGACCAGACGTCGAGCCGTCCGGAAGTCCGCAGGCTTCTCGAGGTTGATGAAGAAGTTGCCGCAAGCCTAGGCCTTGAAAACGATTTTGCGCGACAGGCCATTGCTGTGGGCGGTCATTATGGCGAACTCTTCGAGCGCAATCTGGGCGAAGCGTCACAGCTGCAACTTGAGCGCGGCCTGAATGCGCAATGGAAAGAGGGCGGCCTGCTGTACGCGCCGCCGGTCCGCTAGCGCCGACCTAGTCCAGCCAGGGCGGGGTCGGCAGGCCTTTCTCGCGCAGGAATTCAGGGTTGTAGAGCTTGGACTGATAGCGGGATCCGTGATCGCACAGAATGGTCACGAGGGTGTGGCCCGGCCCCATCTTGCGCGCGAGGCGCACTGCGCCAGCGATGTTCACGCCGGCTGACCCGCCCAGGCACAGACCTTCTTCCATCACGAGATCATAGAGCATGCCCAGCGCTTCCTCATCTGGGATGCGGAAGGCTTCATCGATCTGCGCGCCTTCGAGATTGGCGGTGATCCGGCTCTGTCCGATGCCTTCGGTGATGGACGTGCCTTCGGCCTTGAGCTCGCCATGCGCGTAATAGCCGTAAAGCGCCGCGCCGCCCGGATCGGCCAGGGCGATGGTCACATCCTGGTTCTTCGCCTTGAGCGCGTCCGACACCCCCGCCAGCGTGCCGCCTGAACCGACCGCGGCGACAAAGCCGTCTACCTTGCCGCCCGTCTGCTCCCAGATCTCCGGCCCGGTGGTCTCGGCATGGGCGCGACGGTTGGCGGTGTTGTCAAACTGGTTCGCCCAGATCGCGCCATTCGGCTCGGTCTTGTTCAGCTCTTCTGCCAGCGCGCCGGAATAGCGCGCATAATGGTTCGGATTGGAATAGGGGACCGCGTCCACTTCGATCAGTTCGGCGCCCATCAGGCGGATCGCGGCGGCCTTCTCGCGTGATTGCGTGCGCAGGAAGACGATGACCACCTTGTAGCCGAGAGCCCGACCGACCATTGCGAGCCCGATTCCGGTATTGCCCGCCGTGCCTTCGACAATCGTGCCGCCGGGCTTGAGCGCCCCGCTGGCTTCCGCCTCGCGGATGATGCCCAGGGCGGCGCGATCCTTTACCGAACCGCCGGGATTCATGAATTCCGCCTTGCCCAGAATCTCGCATCCGGTTGCGTCAGAAACCTTGTTGAGGCGGACGAGCGGCGTATCTCCGATCAGATCGATGACAGAGCGAGCGGGGCGGACAGTCATGGCGGGCCTCATCTGATATTATGAGCCCAAGTTAGGAGCTGGTCGGGTCAGCTGCAATCAGTCACCGCCCACTGAATGCAGGCGTGATCCAGTTTGCTGCGGCGCACGTAGGATATCTCATGAAGACTGGAGTGCCGTGAATGCACATGCTTGACGCCCCCTGGATGGTCGATGTGGCCAGTGGCGCCGCCCCGAAGGCGGTGCAGGTCTTGGCTGCCTGCCACGCCGAAATGAATGCTGACGCTTTCCGCCTGCTCAATCAGGCTGAACAGGTCATGGGCTCCTTGCTGGAAGACACCGAGCCCGTCGCGCTCCGTCCGGGTGCGTTCGAGGCGATCAGCCGTGAGCTGGGCGGGTTCCAGGATGCGGTCGAGACCAAGGCCGAACCTCAGCTTGAAGGCCTTTTCAATCATTTGCCGACAGCGCTTCGGTCGGTCCTGGACCATCACCCGCACCCGATCTGGATGAACAAGATTGGCGGCGTCCAGGAAATGCCGCTCGAGACGCTCGAGGAAGAGGGCGTCCGGGTCCGGCTCCTCAGCCTGCCTCCCGGGCGCGGCGTCGCGGAGCATACCCATGAGTCAGAAGAGCTGACGCTGGTTCTGCAAGGCGGCTTTAATGACGGACACGCCGACTATTTCCGGGGCGATGTCTGTCACGCCAGTCCGGAGCTGACGCACAATCCGCGTGCGCATGAAGACGGACCCTGTATCTGCCTGACGGTGGAAATGGGGCGTCTGAAGTTCACCCATCCCGTGATCGCCATGGCGAACATGATGCTGGGCTGGGACCGGTCCTGAACCCATATGAAGGAGAACGGCATGTTTCGGAGCCTGATCATGGCGGCGGCAGCCGTCGCCACCTGCACGCCACTTGCCTTTGGCGCTTTCGAGGACGGCCCGGTCATGCCGTTGCCCGATGCGGGCGAGCGCATTGTCTTTGACGTCTATCGGAACGGGGACACCCGCTTTGGCACGCACGCGTTAAGCTTCACTCAGGACGGCCAGGACCTTCTTGTGAATATCGACATCGAATTGCGCGCCGGTCTCGGTCCGGTCACGGTTTTCCGATATGAGCACCAATCCACGGAACGCTGGCGCGAGGGTCAGCTCGTCGGGCTCGTGTCGGAAACCCTGAAGGACGGCGACACCTATGAGGTCTCCGCGCAGAGCTCGGGCGAGGCTTTGGACGTTCAGGGCATGGCGCCGGAAGACGGTCCGATCTCGCTGGAATTGCCGCTCTCCATCCTTCCAAGCTCGCACTGGCATGGCTATCGCCCTGGCGAATATGACATTCTGAATACCGAGTACGGCAATGAGCTGGATGTCACTGTCGAATACCTCGGAGAGGAGATGCTCGAGGCGGACGGCGAGCGCATTCCGGCCCGCCGCTATCGTCTCATCAGTGATCTGACTGTCGACCTCTGGTATGACGAGAATGGCCGTTGGGCCGGATGCGAGTTCGAGGCTCGGGGCCAGACGGTCCGTTATGTGCGTCGCGCTGATCCGCTGGAAGGCTGATGCCTGCTCTGCGTCTGGTGCTGGGCGACCAGCTGACTCCTTCCATCGCCAGTCTCGCGGATTATGAGGATGGCGATCTGATCGTGATGGCGGAAGTGGCTGAAGAAGCCGGCTATGTTCCTCATCACCGAAAGAAAATCGCATTCCTGTTCTCCGCCATGCGCCATTTCGCCTCCCGACTGGAAGGGGGCGGCAAGTCGGTTCGATATGTGCGACTGGATGACCCGGACAATACCGGGTCTCTCAAAGGCGAGATGGAGCGTGCGCTCAAGGCGGGCGCCTTTGACGAAGTCGTCGTTGTCGAGCCCGGCGAATACCGTCTCAAGGCCGAATTTGAAAAATGGGCGGACACTTTCGATGTGCCGGTCCGGATGCGCCGGGATGACCGGTTCATCTGTACGCTCGACCGCTTCAACGCCTGGGCGGAGGGTCGGAAGCGCCTGACGATGGAGTATTTCTATCGCGAGATGCGGCGCGAAACCGGCCTGTTGATGGACGGTGACGAGCCGGAAGGCGGGCAGTGGAATTTCGACAAGGACAATCGAAAGGCGCTGCCGGATGAGCTGTCGCCGCCTGAGCGCGCCTTCATCGAGCCGGACGCCATGACCCGCGAGGTTCTGGCCCTGGTCGAGCAGCGGTTTCCGGACCAGTTCGGGGATCTTGAAGGCTTCGGATATGCGGTGACCCAGGAAGACGCCGCGGCCCAGCTCGACTGGTTCATTGAAAACGGTCTGCCCTGCTTTGGCGATTATCAGGACGCCCTGAAACAGGAAGAGGCCTTCCTGTTCCATTCGGTGCTGTCGCTGTATCTCAATTGCGGCTTGCTGGACCCGCTGGAAGTCTGCCGCAGGGCTGAAGCCGCCTACAAGCAAGGTCAGGCGCCGCTGAATGCGGTTGAGGGCTTCATCCGTCAGATACTCGGATGGCGCGAATATGTGCGCGGCGTCTACTGGCGTTTCATGCCCGATTATCTTGAACGCAATGCGCTTGAGGCCAAGCGCAAGCTGCCGGATTTCTACTGGTCAGCGGACACGGATATGGCGTGCGTGCGTGATGTCATCCTCACCACCCGCAAGCATGCCTATGCGCACCATATCCAGCGTCTGATGGTGACGGGCAATTTCGCCTTGCTCGCCGGCGTCGACCCCAAAGCGGTCAATGAATGGTATCTGGCGGTCTATGCCGACGCCTATGAATGGGTCGAGGCTCCAAACACACATGGCATGGCGCTGTTTGCAGACGGCGGGCTGATGGCGACCAAGCCCTATGCGGCGTCCGGCAGTTACATCAACAAGATGAGTGATCACTGCAAGCAGTGCAGCTATGCGGTGAGCAAGAAGAACGGCCCCAAGGCCTGCCCGTTCAATTATCTCTATTGGAACTTCCTGATGGAGAACCGGGATCGGCTAGAGGGCAATCACCGTTTGTCCATGATCTACAAGACGTTGGACCGGATGAGTGACGAAAAGCGTGCGGCGGTCCGCGATGACAGCCAGCGTTTTTTTAAACGGATCGGCATTGAGCCATGAGGATTTGTGATGAGTGCGCCTGAACCTGCGAAACCCTCTGATGGCGTGTGCTGGCTGACCGGGGCCAGCTCCGGCATTGGCGAGGCCCTGATCGCTGATCTCGTTAAAGAGGGGTGGCGGATAGCAATCTCGGCCCGGAGTGAAGACAAGCTCAAGGCGCTGGCGGACCAGTACCCCGGCTTTGTGTTCGCTTATCCCGTCGACATCACCGATGACGCTGCTGTCGCCCGGACCGTTTCGAAGATCGAAACGGATCACGGTCCGATCGCCCGTGCGATCCTGAATGCGGGCGTCTATCTTTCCATCAACGCCGAGAGGCCCAACTTCGACGATTACGCCAAGACCTTTGATGTGAATCTGAAGGGCGCGGCCGCGTGCATATGCGCGCTGACGCCGCTCATGTGCGAGCGTCGATCCGGTCAGATCGTCATCGTTTCCTCCGCCACCGCTTTCGGCGGCATGCCGACCTCCACCGCCTATGGCGCAACCAAGGCCGGGCTCCTGAACATGGCGGAAGGCCTCGCGATCGAGCTGCACCGTTATGGCGTTCACATCCAGTGCGTTACGCCGGGCTTCGTCGATACGCCCGCCCAGGATGACAATGACTTTCCCAAACCCTTCATGGTCAGCGCCGAAACCGCTGCGGCACGCATCTGCAAGGGCATGCGAAAGACGGGCTTCGAGATCACATTCCCGCGCCGTTTCACCTGGGCCTTGAAACTGATCTATGCGCTGCCACGCGACTGGCACATCGCGCTGGTGCGCAAACAGACCGGCTGGAACAAGCCGCCAGAATGAGAAAAGCCCGCTCTCGAGCGGGCTTTTCCTTATCCGGTAACGCGCCTAGCCTCGTGACAGCGTGAACTGGCCGACATCGATCCGGCCGGTGCGGAACCCCGCCTCGCAATAGGCGAGGTAGAAATCCCACATGCATTTGAACCGGTCATCAAAACCCATGGGTTTGATGGTGGACCAGGCGTCATTGAACCGGTCTTTCCAGACCTTGAGCGTGTCGGCGTAGTCGAGCCCGAACTGATCGGTCTTGACCAGTTCAAGGTCTGCGGTGCGGAAGCAGTCTTCCAGCTTCTCCACGCTGGGCATCATGCCGCCCGGGAAGATGTAGCGCTGGATGAAGTCGGCGCGCTTGGAATAGGTGTCGAAGAGATCATCCCGGATTGTGATGATCTGGAGCCCGGCCTTGCCGCCCGGCTTGAGAACGTCCGAGACCTTGGAGAAGAAGCTTGGCCAGAATTCCTGACCCACCGCTTCAAACATCTCGATCGAGGCGACCCGGTCATAGGTTCCGGTCTCGTCGCGATAATCCTGAAGCTTGATCTCGACCTTGTCGGACAGGCCCAGCCGCTCCATGCGCGCGATGGCGTAATCGCGCTGCGCCGGCGACAGGGTGAGGCATGTGACCCGTGCGCCGATTTCGCCGGCGGCGTATTCGGCGAAGCCGCCCCAGCCGCAGCCGATTTCCAGCACGTGATGCTCCGCCTTCAGGTCCATGGAGCGGGCGAGGGCGGCGTATTTTTCGGTCTGCGCGTCCTTGAGGGCCGTGACGCCGCCGGTAAAACGCGCCGACGAATAGGTCATCGTCTCGTCCAGCCACAGCGCGTAGAAGTCGTTGCCGAGGTCGTAATGGGCCTCGATATTCTTGCGCGCCTGGGTTTTCGTATTCGCGCGGCTCAGATGATAGAGCCAGTGGAAGAAGCGCGTGATCGGTCCGCCGCGTGTAATGTGCGCCATCTCGTCAAGATTGGCGGAAAAGACGGTCAGGACTGCAGCGAGATCCGGCGTGGTCCAGTCGCCATCCATGTAGCTCTCTGCAAAACCCACATCTCCGCCAGCGATCACCTTGCGAACAACGGAGTAATTGCTGAGCTCCATGACCGCATCAGGGCCGGGTCGTCGCCCCTCGAACTGGATCGCGCGGCCGTCCGGCAAGCGAACGGTCAGGGTTCCCACCTTCAGCTTGAGCAGCATGCGCAGGGTCAGACGCACCCCGCGCGGCACACCCTTGAGGCGGTCGATAACAGCCGAAGAATCAGCCCGCACCAGCGGGTCGGCGGCGAAGTCGGTCATTGGCGGCTCCGTCGGTTACGCACTCGCGTATAACGTTAAGTTTACAATTAATTCCGTCCGACGCCAAATCCAGAGCGATCCGAACGGGAAACGGGACGGGCTGTGGACGCTTCAGGGTGAGAGGCGTCACGGCTGTGATAGACCGCGCCCTTGATCCATAAACGCAAGGCTTCCCAGTGGATGGCCAGGATGGTCTTGAGGCTGGAGAAGGGCTGGGTCACGAATAGTTTCACAAGGCGAGAAGAAGTCAGCGCCTCGCGTTTCATCGCCATGGTCGCGAGGAAATCCGGACCGTCATCACGCTGTTTGAAGATGGTTAGATGAAAGCGATCGCCGGGCTCGCGCAGGGTGAACTCATAGCGTCCCGCCCGGTCAAAGAAGGGCGAAACGTGAAAGACCTTATCCGCGTCATGGGTCTGTAGGTCGCCCGGTTGGGCCTTCGCCACATAGCAATGGCTGTCGCCGAACGTGTTGTGGACCTGATAGATCACACCCTTCAGCCGTCCATCAGGGCTGCAGGCGAAATAGATCGACAGCGGATTGAACTGATAGCCGAGCACCCGAGGCGCGCTCAGCAGCGTGATGGTGTCGGATTCGGTCAGTTCAATCGCGTGTTCGGATAGAAGCCGCCGCGCCCAGCCTGACAGATCACCACCATCGCGGGGGCCATGATCCCGGGGCTCGAAGCTGAAGAGATTGAACCGACCGATCGAGAAGAGCCGGCTCAAACGACTGGCCTCCGGCAAGCGGTCCAGATCCAGCAGGATCGACGCCAGCCGGTAGCTGAACCGGTGCAGGAAAGGCGCACGGCGCTCGTGCACGGTCTTGCCGATATATAGCGCGCCAGGAGGGGGAGCGGCGTCAGCCATATTACTCGGCCGCGACATGGGCGGCGGCGGGTTTGCAGGGGGCGGGGCGGGCCCAGTGTCCGCCGTCCACATCGCCTTCGACGAACGCCCAGGGAATCTGGCCGCCCAGCCTCAGGGCCACGCGAAGGCCGGAGCGGAAACCGTCCTCATGGAAGCCATAACCGAGCCAGGCGCCGGCGAACCAGGTATGGCGCACGCCCTGGATTGAATTGAAGATCCGTTGCGCGGCCAGCGCCGGCGCATTGAATTGCGGGTGATCGTACTGATAGCGCCCGAACACCGTCTCCTCGCGCGGCTGGCGCACCGGGTTCAGCGTCACGAACAGCGGCCTGTCGGACCGGATGCCCTGCAATCGATTCATGTCATAGGTGACCGCCGCTTCTTCACCCCCTTCGCGCAGATAGGTCCAGGCGGCCTGCGCGCCCTTTCGGGCTGGAGTCAGGGTGGTGTCGCAGTGCAGGACCGCTTCGTTAGCGCCATAACGGATCGCGCCCAGCATCTGACGCTCGTTCTCGTCCGCGTCCGAAAGCAGGCGCAGCGCCTGATCGGAATGGCAGGCGAGGATGACTTCATCGAACTGATGGCTTTCGCCGGTCGCGTCGGTGACGGTGACGCCAGTCGCATTACGGCGAACGCTGACAGCCTCACTGCGGAAGGCGACACCCGCATCGTGAAGATCCGCTTCGATCTTGCGCACATAGGTTCGGCTGCCGCCCTTGACCGTATGCCATTTGGGACGCTTGGCGTGCATCAGACGGTGGTTCTTGAAGAACTGCACAAAGGTCTCGGCCGGATAATCGGCCATCGCATGTTCGGAGGTCGACCAGATCGCCGCGCCCATGGGCAGGAGATATTGCGTGCGGAAGGCCTCGCCGAGTTTCAGCTTGTCGAGATACTGGCCCAGGCTCAGCCCCTCGAATCCACCCGCTTCCAGGTCGCGTTGCGCCTGACGGTTGAAGGTCAGGATATCGCGCAGCATGCCCAGATAGCGCAGATTGAAAAGGTTGGCGGGGTCCGCAAAGAGACCGGACAGCCCATTGGAAGACCATTCAAATCGGCGATCCAGGCTGAAGCCGAAACTCATATCGGTCTGGAAGCTCTCGATGCCCAGATGCGCGAAGAGGGCGATCAGATTGGGATAATTGAGCGGATTGAAGACGATGAATCCCGTGTCCACATCGATCTCGGCGCCATCGTAATCGATGCGGACGGTATTGGCGTGGCCGCCGAGCCGGTCGCGTTTTTCGAACACGGTGACGTCATGGACATTGCGCAGCGCCCAAGCGGCGCCGAGACCGGACACGCCTGCGCCAATGACGGCGATGCGGGCAGGCGAGTTGAGAGAGGTCAAATTGGGGCTCATCCGGCGTCCTTGATCTTTTCAAATGCGGCGAGGGCGCGCTTGCGCGCTTCACCATGGTCCACGATCGGCTCGGGATAGGTCTCCCCCAAGGTCACTCCGGCTCGGGACAACACGGATTTCTCTGCCGTCCAGGGCGCGTGAATGACCTTGTCGGGCAAATCCGCAAGCTCTGGTATCCACTTACGAAGATAGTCGCCCTTCGGATCAAACTTTTCCGACTGTCCGACCGGATTGAAGACGCGGAAATAGGGCGCGGCGTCCGCCCCCGAGCCGGCGGTCCATTGCCAGGATGCCGCATTGCTGGCGAGATCGGCGTCCACGAGCGTATCCCAGAACCAGTCCTCACCGCGACGCCAGTGGATGAAGAGGTCCTTAATCAGGAAGCTTGCGACAATCATGCGCACGCGATTGTGCATCCACCCCGTCGCCCACAGCTCGCGCATGCCCGCATCCACGATCGGATAGCCGGTCTGGCCCTTTTGCCAGGCTTTCAGCTTGTCCTCACACTCGTCCCATTCAAACGCGTCGAACTTGGACTGGAAATTCGCTTCGGGCAGATCAGGGAAGTGGTAAAGCAAGTTGTAGCTGAACTCGCGCCAGGCGATCTCGCTGAGATAGGTGTCCGCGCCGCCCGTTCGGGCATGATCGGATTGCTTGACCGCATGCCAGACCTGGCGCGGGCTGATCTCGCCGAAATGCAGATGGGGCGACAGCCGTGAGGTGCCGCTTTGACCGGGCAGATTGCGCCGGTCGGAATAGTCAGAGACTGCAGCCTTGAGAAACTGTCCCAGCCGGCCATGGGCCGCCGCTTCGCCCGGCGTCCAGTTCTCCTGGAGGCCGCCGGACCAGTCCGGTTTCGTGGGTAGAAGGTCCAGATCATCGAGCGACAGTCCGCCCTCATGGGCGTGAAGCTGCAAGGCGTCCGGCCGGCCCGTTGGTTCTGCAGGCGTGTGATCGGCTTTCAGCGATTTCCAGAACGGGGTGAAGACCTTGTAGGGATTGCCTGTTTTTGTGGCGATGTCCCAGGGCTCCACGATCAATGAGCCATTGAAGGATCGCGCCCTGACGCCACGATCCTTGAGGGAAGACTTGATCGCTTCATCGCGCTTGCGCGCCCAGGGTTCGTACAGCCGGTTCCAGAAGACCGCGTCCGCGCCCGTTTGTTCGATCAGCGCATCCAGCTGTTCCTGCGCCTCGCCCTTCATCAGGGCAAGCTCGCCGCCCAGCTGTTGAAGGTCGGAGGCAAGTGAGGCGAGAGAATGATGAAGCCACCATCGGCTGGCGCCGCCGGGTCTCCAGTCGCCGGGAGCGTCATCATCCAGAATGTAGACCGGGATCACAGGCGCGCCGGTGGCGGCTGCGGCCTGAAGCGCGGGATTGTCGGCCAGTCTGAGGTCCTGTCGAAACCAGACAATGACGGGCGGGTTCGGATCGGCCATGGGTGTGAATGCATGCCTTCTGGGACGAGGGATGGTGTCAGGCTATACGGCGCCTTATATCCTCTGGATCAGGATGCGACGCAGTCGCCCCAGGACCAAGCGCCAAGTGGAGACGCTTTCTCATGAATCCGAACACTGTCGTTGAAATTCCGCTGCCTCATGGCGGCGTGCTGGAAATGGGCAATGAGAAGCCTCTGACCATCATCGCCGGACCGTGCCAGCTGGAAAGCCGCGAACATGGCCTCGAGGTCTCCCAGGCGCTGAAGGAGATCGCGGACCGGACCGGCGTGAAGCTCGTCTACAAGACCTCGTTCGACAAGGCGAACCGCACCAGCCTGTCCGGCAAGAGGGGGCTTGGCCTGTCCGCCTCCATGGATGTGTTCAACGAGATTCGGGAGACCACCGGCCTGCCGCTGCTGACCGACATCCACACCGAGGAACAGTGCGCGATTGTCGCCGAGGCCGCAGACATCCTGCAGATCCCGGCCTTCCTGTGCCGTCAGACCGACCTTCTGATCGCTGCGGCGAAAACCGGCAAGGTGATCAATGTCAAGAAGGGCCAGTTCCTGGCCCCGTGGGACATGCCCAATGTGATCGGCAAGATCACCGGCGCGGGCAACGCCAATGTCATCGCCACCGAGCGCGGCGCCAGCTTTGGCTACAATACTCTTGTCGTGGACATGCGCAGCTTCCCGATCATGAAGCAAACGGGCGCGCCGGTCGTGATGGATGCGACCCATGCGGTGCAACAGCCGGGCGGTCAGGGCGGCTCGTCGGGCGGTCAGCGCCAGTATGCGCCGCATCTGGCGCGTGCATCGGTGTCTCTGGGCATCGCCGGCGTCTTCATGGAGACCCACCCGGACCCGGATAATGCCCCGTCAGACGGTCCCAACATGATCCCGCTGAATCGTTTCGAAGAAGTGGTGCGCGATCTGATGGCCTTTGACGCGCTGGCCAAGTCCAATCCCGTCATTCAGCTCTAATCGCTCAGGAGAGCGTCATGTTGCGTGAACGGGCCGCGCATATCCTGGCCGCCATCCAGAACCGCCGCGCCGTCGTGCTGGGCGATCTGCTGTATGACAGCTTCGTTTATGGCGATACGCATCGGATTTCCCGCGAAGCGCCAGTGCCGATCCTCTCCGAGAAGCGCCGGACCGCGATGCTGGGGGGCGCGGGGAATCTGGCGCGCAATCTGTCCAGCCTGGGCGGTGAAGTGCGACTGATCTCGGTGGCGGGCACGGATGCGGATGGTGAAGCCGCAGTCGAGCTGGTCAAGGCCGCCTGTGGCGATGCGGACGGCGTGGTGCGAACCTCAGGCCGTCCCACCCCGTCCAAGATCCGATATGTCTCCAACAACCAGCAGATGTTCTGCGTGGATCGGGATCCGGGCGCGGCCATAGACGCCGAGACGGAGCAGGTCTTGTTGGCTCGCATCAAGACAGCCCTTCAAGACTCTGACATTCTTATTGTTTCAGACTATGGGCGAGGCGTCATCACGCGCGATCTCGTCCAGGCGGCCATTGCTCTGGCGCGCGAGGCCGGAAAGCCAGTCAGCGTGGATCCGCGCGGTTCTGACTATTCGCGCTATGACGGCGCCAGCATCATCAAGCCCAATGCGGGCGAGCTGGAAGCGGAAACCGGACTGCCTGTCCGCTCTGATGAGACGGCGGCGGATGCGCTCATGGCCCTCAAGACCAGCCTGGCGCGGACCGATGCGGTCATGGTGACCCGAGGCGGGGCGGGCATGACGCTTCTGGATGAAAACGGAGCGGTGCATCATCACAGGTCTCGCCCCCGCGAGGTCTATGACGTTTCCGGTGCGGGCGACACGGCTCTGGCCGGCCTGTCGCTGGCGATGGCGGCGGGCGCGGCCCTGAAGGATGCGATGGCCTTCGCCGATCTCGCTGCGGGCGTCGCGGTCGGGAAACCCGGAACAGCAACCGTGTCCCCTGAAGAAGTGCTCGACGCCGCCGAAGCCGGGCAGGAAGCGCCGGACTGGCGCATCATGTCCCGCCCGGCCATGGCGAAGCTCTCGCACGAATGGCGTCAGAACGGCCTGAAGGTCGGTTTCACCAATGGCTGTTTTGATCTGCTGCATCCTGGTCACTTGTCGGTGCTGCGCCATGCCGCCTCGGTCTGTGACCGTCTGATCGTAGGACTGAACGCCGACGCCTCGGTCAAGCGACTGAAGGGCGAGAACCGTCCCATCAATGACGAAATGACCCGCGCCACCATGCTGGCCTCGCTCGAGATGGTTGACCGGGTCGTGATCTTCCAGGAGGACACGCCCGCCGCCCTGATCGAGGAGGTCGCGCCTCATGTCATGATCAAGGGGGCAGACTATGTGGCGGAGGAGCTTCCGGGCGCGGACTTCATGCGCAGAAGCGGCGGCGAGATCGTGCTCGCGCCGCTGATGGATGGTCTCTCCACCACGAACATCGTCAACAAGCTTCGAAACGAGCGCTAGCCGTCAATCGGCGTGATCGGGGCGGTCTCGACCTCGACCGGGGCATCAAGCGGCGGCGCATATCGCGCTTCGTCCGCCAGGATCGCCTGCAGCGTGTCCAGACGCGCCTGCGCATTGGCGCGAATGTCCATGTAGAACAGGTTCGCAGGACGCACACGGCGATCCTCCGCCAAGCGCCCGGGACGACGCAGAGCGCGGGCGCGAGGCTGATCGATCATCAGAAGCCCGCCCTGACATTGCGCGCCGGTCTGGTTGGTCATGGGCGAGGGCGCATCACTGAGGCTGAGCTCCGCCGCCGCAGCAGCCCCCTTGTGCAGGCGGGCCGGGGCGTAGTCCTCATTCGCCGTCCAGAGGACGGGATTGACGCACAACAGGGCGCGATCCTCGATCGGGCTGATCTGCCCCTGTGCATCAATGGCGCGCGAGCGCAGGGTTATGGCTTCGATCCGGCCTGTCTCTTCAGGGCGGACCGCAATCCAGCCCGTCAGGCATCGCGCTTCAGCCGGATCGGTGCAAACCGGTATGGTCGACAGCGGACCGGCCAGAAGATCGAGCGGGGTGGGCGCCTCGATGATGTAGGCTGCGATCAGGCGTCGACGCACGTCCTCATCGGGAGCAACGCGCCGGGCGAGCACATCAAGCCCGATCGCGCCGCCCTGACCGACGCCCACCAGGAAGAAGGGCTGTTCGGGATCAAGCTCACGCAGGAACTGCGTAAAGGCGCGTTGAACGTCCGATTGCGCCAGTTCGCGCGCCAGCACGGAATCCTCACGATTATTCATGAAGGTGTAGAGTGAGGCCTGGCGATAGCGCGGGGCGTAGAGCTGGACATCCTCCACGAGGAAGGGCGCTGCATAATTGGGCAGAATGATCTGCGCCACCTCCACCGCTTCCTGCGGCCGATCATAGGGCGCGTTCCAGTGCGAGCCGCCGTCATAGGTGGTCGGGTGAATGAAAAACACGGCCGGATGGCCTGCTTCATCGCCAATCCGCACCTCCGGGCGCGCAGCCCAGGCATCGTCCTGAGTGTAATCCGGGGCCGGCGGACGGTCATAGGTCTGAAACGGCACACCGGGGTCAAGGAAGGTCTGGAAGATCTGATCGCGCATGATCACGGCGCTGAGCGCCACAAGGGACATGAACACGGTCACAGCGGTGATCAGGCCCCAACGGAGCCAAGCGGAAAGAGGGAGGTTGAAGGGGCCGGTCATATGCACACTCTTACGCCTCATGGGGGAGGAACAGCAAGGGTCCGCCTTGATTCTGCTCCTGTTCACAGGCATTTCAGTCAGGCGTCTGATTTGGGCGCTCTAGATGGAGTGACGCCCCGTGCTTCGCTGGCTCCGCAACCGCTTCCTGACCGGCGTCGTCGTCGCCGCGCCGATCGGCATCACCTTCTGGCTGATCTACAGCTTCGTCACGTTCGTGGACCGGGTCATCAAGCCCCTGGTTCCCGCACGCTACAACCCTGAAAGCTATCTGCCTTTCGCCATACCGGGCATGGGCCTGCTGATCGCGGTGCTGGGCCTGACCCTTCTGGGCGCGCTTGCGGCGAACATCTTTGGCCGCAGCCTGCTGGATCTGGGCGAGCGCGTCCTGAATGGCGTGCCGCTGATCCGCAACATCTATGCGGCTCTGAAGCAGATCGTCGAAACCGTGTTCCAGGGCCAGCAAAACTCGTTCAAGGAAGTGGTGCTGGTGGAATACCCCATGGCGGGCAGCTATGCGGTGGCGTTCGTGGCCTCGGCCGGGCGCGGCGTGATCCGTTCGGTTGTGGGCAAGGGCGATGAAGTGATCGGCGTGTTCATTCCGACAACGCCGAACCCGACTTCGGGCTTTCTGCTCTTCGTGCCGCGCTCCAAGGCCATTCCGCTCGATCTCACCGTGGAAGAAGCGGCCAAGCTGATCATCTCCTTTGGCATGGTCACGCCGGACCGTCTGCCGGACGGGGCGATTCCGCAGGCCGAACCGGGCAAGGCGGGCGCAGGCCTGATGCCCGATGACACGCCGCCCTCTGATCAGACCGATGAGGAGTCGGACACCCAGGCATAGAAAAACCCCCGGGCGTTGGCCCGGGGGTTTTCTCTGATCGGATGAGGATCAGATTAGTCGGCGTTCGCCAGCGAACCGGCAGAGGTTTTGCCGCTGCGCTTGTCCACTTCTTCTTCGAAAGAAATGCGTTGGCCTTCTTTGAGCTCGGGCATGCCTGCGCGCTCAACGGCGGAAGCGTGCACGAACACGTCCTTGGAGCCGTCGTCAGGCTGAATGAAGCCGTAGCCTTTGGTGGAGTTGAACCATTTCACAATGCCGGTAGCCATTGTTGAGTGTCCTTTTGTAGACAAGAATTAAGCACCATAACCCCCGAGTGGAGCTGTGGCGGACATCGACATGTGGAGGGAGTGGAGTTCAGCGCAAAGCGCTTGTGACCGAAAACCTGGCCATAAATCGATTAGCGGCGTTCTAGCAGAATTTCAGACGCTTCACCAGCGTTATCTCATCCAGACCGCATCAGGCGGACGCCCTCATCGCGTTCGAACAGGTATAGCAGGGTGCGCAGGGCTTCTCCGCGCTCGCCAGCAAAGACCTCCTCGCGCGCCGTTTCGTACTGGGCGGCGTCGCTGGCGAGCTCCAGAAGATCGGCATGAGCGGCAAGATCGGCGATTCGGTAATCCGGCAGGCCTGACTGTTTGAGCCCCAGCGGGTCACCCGAGCCGCGCAAGCGCCAGTCTTCCTCTGCGATGACGAAGCCATCATCGGAACTGCGCATGATCTCGAGTCGGGCGCGCGCCGTCTCCCCAAGCTGTCCGTGATAGAGCAGGAGGCAGGTTGAGGGCTTGTCGCCTCGGCCAACGCGTCCGCGCAGCTGGTGCAATTGCGCCAGGCCAAAGCGCTCGGCGTGCTCGATCACCATGATGGTGGCGTCAGGGGCGTCGACCCCCACCTCAATCACTGTGGTGGCCACCAGAACATCGATTTCACCCGCCCGGAAATCTTCGGCCGCCTTCTGCTTGTCTCTCGCCGGCATCCGTCCATGGACGAGACCGATGCGGGCCTGGGGCAGCATCTCACTCAACATGTGATGGCGCGCCTCGGCGGCGGCCAGATCAGACACATCGCTGTCTTCAACAAGCGGACAGACCCAATAGGCGCGCTCCCCCTTGGACAGGGCGCGTTTCAATCCTTCGACAATCTCATGGAGCCGTTCGCCGGAGACGACGCGGGTGTCCGGCGGAATGCGGCCCGCCGGTTTTTCATCAAGACGGCTGACATCGAGATCGCCAAAGGCGGCGAGGGTTAGTGTGCGCGGGATGGGAGTTGCGGACATGGCGAGCACATCCGGCGCGCGACCCTTCATGGTCAGCTTGCGACGGTCGGAGACCCCGAAGCGATGCTGCTCGTCGATCACCACAAGGCCAAGGTCGGCAA
Source organism: Oceanicaulis sp. UBA6590 (assembly GCF_002433705.1). Classification (NCBI taxonomy): domain Bacteria; kingdom Pseudomonadati; phylum Pseudomonadota; class Alphaproteobacteria; order Maricaulales; family Maricaulaceae; genus Oceanicaulis; species Oceanicaulis sp. UBA6590. The sequence continues at coordinate 9,136 of NZ_DJIQ01000054.1, read as the reverse complement.
ACTCGACGCTGTCCTGGAAGAGGGCGTGGGTGCCGCAGATGACCTGGGCCTCGCCGGACACGATCTGCGCCTCGATCTCCTTGCGCGGCTTGCCCTTGTCGCGACCGGTCAGGGCGACGACGGAAACGCCCGCTGGTTCCAGAAGGGCTGTCAGCACCTTGGCGTGCTGGCGGGCAACGATTTCGGTGGGCGCCATCAAAGCGGTCTGAACCCCGGCCTCGGCGGCGTGGGCGGCGCAGAGCGCGGCGACGAAGGTCTTGCCCGAACCCACATCACCATGCACCAGCCGCATCATGCGCTGGCTTGAGTCCATATCGGTCTTGCACGCCTCGAACGCACGCATCTGCGCGCCGGTGGGGGCGAAGGGGGCATGCTCGAGCACCCTGGCGACGATCCGGCCATCGCCCGACAGGGGCCGCCCCTTGCGGGCCTTGCGATCGCGCCTGGCCAGTTTCAGCGCCAGCTGATGGGCGAAGAGCTCATCAAAAGCGAGGCGCTTGCGGACCAGCGCGGCCGGTTCGAGATCGAGCCCTGATTGCGGGGCGTGCAGTTCCAAGAGCGCCTCGCGCCAGCCCAGCCAGCCTTCACGCGCCTTGAGCGGGCCATCAATCCATTCAGGCAGGTCGGGCAGGGTGGAGAGCGCCTCGCGTATGGCCTTGCGCATGACATTGATCGAAAGCCCGGCGGTGAGCGGATAGACAGGCTGCAACAGGTCCGCGTCCTCGATTTCCCTGGGATCGGCGATCAGGTCGGGATGGACGATCTGGATCTCGCTGGCGAAGCGTTCCGCCTTGCCCGACACGATCCGGCGGGACCCTTCAGGCAGCATGCGGCGCAGATAATCGGATTTGGCATTGAAGAAGACGAGATGCAGCCAGCCCGTCTCGTCGCGCATCCGCACCTTGTAGGGCTGCTTCATCGTCGGGCGGGGAATGTGCGCCTCCACTTCCGCCTCGATGGTGACCAGCATCTGCGCGCCGGCATCTCCGGCATCGGAGATCGACACCCGGTGCGTGCGGTCCACCAATCCGGTGGGCGCGGTGAAGACGAGATCCTTCACCCGTGGTCCCGCCACCTTCTCCATCAGGGCCGCAAGCCGCGGCCCCACGCCCTTGAGCGTGGTGAGATCAGCAAACAGCGGGAAGAGCGATTGTGGGCGCATGGCGCTAGCATCGCCCGTCAACTGGATTCGGGAAAGTCTCGCCCTTCACCCGTCCGCACCCGCGCGCTATATGCGCTCTTATGAGTGATAATCCGTTTTCCGATCCGAACACGCCGATTGACCCTGAAGCGCGCCTGAAGCGTCTGACCTTCCGCGCCTGGCGGCGGGGTTTCAAGGAGGCGGACCTGATCATGGGCCGCTTTGCAGATACGAAGCTCTACTCGTTGTCGGCGGAGGAAGTGGACGAGTTCGAGCGTCTGCTCGATGCGCCGGACACCGAAGTCTATGGCTGGATCTGCGGCACCATCGAGACGCCGCCGAACTATGAGGGGCCGGTGCTGGACGCGCTGAAAGCCTTCGACTTTGAAGCGCTGGCCGATCAGGGCGACGGTCCATCGAGCTAACACAACACACCGCGTCATCCTGACGAACATCAGGACCCAGTAGGGACGCGGCATGGGTCCCGGATGAAGTCCGGGATGACGACCCAGAGAACCAATCACCCCCCGTCATTCTGGCGCGGGGGCGAAAGCCTATGAGGACGCCTCGACGTGGATGACTTCAAGACGCTGGCCCAGTCGCCCCACTCGCTGACCGTTTGCGGCGCGCCGGAAGGCTTTGACTCGCTGATCTTCTGCGACGCCTTGCGCGCACGCGGCGGGGTGGGGCTCTACATCGCGACCGACGAAGCCCGCGCCAGCGCCTTTGCGGCGGCGGCAAGGTTCTTTGCGCTTGATCTGCCCGTGCTGCGGCTTCTGGGCTGGGATTGCCAACCCTATGACCGGATCAGCCCCAGCCCGCGTACGGCGGCGCGCCGGGCCGGGGCGCTGCATGCGCTGGCCCAACGGGACGCAACCGACACAAGCCCGCTTCTGGTGATCTCGACGGTGTCGGGCGTCATCCAGCGCTGCGCGCCCAAGGCGGCGCTGTCCGGCGGCGGTCTAAGCGCCAAGCCGGGCGGGGTGCTCGATTCAGAAAAGCTCAAACAGCACCTCGCAGAGAATGGCTATGTGCGCACCGCCACCGTCACCGAACGGGGCGATTACGCCGTTCGCGGCGGTGTGATCGACGTCTTCCCGGCGGATGCGGAAGAGCCGGTGCGGCTCGACTTCTTCGGCGATGTGCTGGAAACCGTGCGCGCCTTTGATCCTGAGACCCAACGCACGACGACGCAGCTGAAATCAGTCAGCTTCTCACCGGTCAGCGAGATCGTTCTGAATGCGGACGCCATTTCGCGCTTCCGCTCAGGCTTTTTGAAGAATTTCGGCGCGGTCGGCTCGGGCGATCCGATCTATGACTCTGTTAGCGCGGGGGCGCGCCCGACCGGGGCGGAACACTGGCTGCCGCTGTTTCATGAGCGGCTCGATACGGTGTTTGACTATGTGGGCGAGGGCGCTCTGGTTGGCCTTGACCCGTTGGCCAAGGACGCGCTCGACGAGAGGCTCGCCCAGATCCGCGACTATTACGAGGCCCGTCAGCTGGCGTCGAAATCCGGGGCCGGGGCCATGGGCGCGCCCGCCTATCGCGCGCTTGAGCCGCAATCGCTGTATCTTGATGAAGATGAATGGGCCGTCCAACTCGGCCAGCGCGCCACGCGTCGCTTCACCGCCTTTCACGAAGCGGGCGATGACGTCATCGACATGTCCGGCAAGCAGGGGCGCAGCTTCGCCGCGGAACGCCAGGCCGATCAGAACGTCTTTGAAGCAGCCAGCAAACACGCAGTCTCACTGAGGTCTTCGGGCAAGCGCGTCCTGTTCGCCAGCTGGTCTGAAGGGGCGTCTGATCGTCTGGCCAGCGTGCTGTCCGATCATGGCCTAAAACCCATCATGGCCGCCGATGACTGGCGCGCCGTGAACAAGATGAGCGGCCAGACGATCTCCCGGATCGTGCTGCCGCTGGAACATGGCTTCGAGACGTCGGATTTCGCGATCATCGCCGAACAGGATGTCCTGGGCGACCGTCTGGCGCGGCCGCGTCGCCGCAAGAAATCCGCTGATGTTATTGCAGAAGCGGGCGCGCTGACGCCGGGTGATCTGGTGGTTCACGCCGATCACGGTCTGGGGCGTTATCTGGGCCTGAAAACCCTGTCGGTGGGCGAAGCGCCCCACGATTGTCTGGAGCTCGAATACGCCGGGGAGAGCAAGCTCTACCTGCCGGTGGAGAATATCGAACTTCTGTCGCGCTATGGCCAGGACAGCGAAACCGCGCAGCTTGACCGTCTGGGCGCGGGCGCCTGGCAGGCGCGCAAGGCTAAGGCCAAGCAGCGCCTGCGCGACATGGCCGATCAGCTGATCAAGATCGCCGCCGCCCGCAATGCCCGCGACGCCGAGATCATTACGCCTCCGAGCGGGCTTTATGAGGAGTTCGCCGCGCGCTTCCCCTATGTGGAGACGGATGATCAGCTCAACGCCATCGACGATGTCTTTTCCGACTTCGCCAAGGGTCGGCCCATGGACCGGCTGATCTGTGGCGATGTGGGGTTCGGCAAGACCGAAGTGGCGCTGCGCGCCGCGTTCGTGGCCGCCATGAGCGGACGTCAGGTGGCGATTGTCGCCCCGACCACCCTGCTGGCGCGTCAGCACTTCAAGACCTTCGAGGAACGCTTCAAGGGCTGGCCGGTGAAGGTGCGCCAGCTCTCGCGCCTCGTCTCGACCAAGGAAGCCACCGCCACCCGCAAGGAGTTGGCGGATGGCACCTGCGAGATCGTCATCGGCACCCACGCCATTCTCGCCAAGACGGTGAAGTTCGCCGATCTCGGCCTTCTGGTGATCGACGAGGAGCAGCGCTTTGGCGTCAAGCACAAGGAACGCCTGAAAGAGCTCAAGACAGACGTCCACGTGCTGACACTCACGGCGACACCCATTCCGCGGACGCTGCAACTGTCCATGGCGGGCATTCGCGATTTGTCGATCATCGCCACGCCGCCGGTCGATCGTCTGGCCGTGCGCACCTATGTGACGCCGTTTGACAGCGTGACGGTGCGCGAGGCCCTGCTGCGCGAACGCTATCGCGGCGGGCAGAGCTATTATGTCGCTCCGCGTATTTCCGACCTTGAGGATATCGCCAGCTTCCTGCGCGAGCAGGTGCCCGAAGTGAGCTTTGTCATCGCCCATGGCCAGATGGCGGGCGGGCAACTCGAAGACATCATGACGGCCTTCTATGAAGGGCGGTATGACGTGTTGGTCTCCACGACCATCGTGGAATCCGGCATCGATATTCCGACCGCCAACACCATGATCATCCACCGCGCGGACATGTTCGGCCTGGCGCCGCTCTATCAGCTGCGCGGTCGGGTCGGTCGGGCCAAGGCGCGCGCCTATGCCTATCTGACGACGCCGGCGAACCAGAAGCTGACCGCCACGGCGGACAAGCGGCTCAAGATCCTGCAATCGCTCGATAGTCTGGGCGCAGGCTTCACTCTGGCCAGCCATGATCTTGACCTGCGGGGCGGCGGCAATCTTCTGGGCGAGGAGCAATCGGGCCACATCAAGGATGTGGGCGTGGAGCTGTACCAGTCCATGCTGGAAGAAGCCGTGGCGAGCCTGCAGGGCGATATGAGCCTTGAGGAGCGCGACTGGTCGCCCGCCATCAATGTGGGCGCGGCGGTGCTGATCCCCGAGGACTATGTGCCCGATCTGGATGTACGCATGGCGCTTTATCGCCGTCTGTCGTCTCTGGACACCAAGCAGGAGCGCGAAGGCTTTGCGGCCGAGCTGATCGACCGGTTCGGCAAGCTGCCCGATGAAGTTGAGAGCCTGCTGCAGGTTGTGGCGCTTAAGGCCCTGTGCAAGCGGGCGAATGTCGCCAAGCTCGATGCCGGTCCGAAAGGCGCGGTCGCGACCTTCCGCGAGCATGGCTTCGGCGATCCGGCGGCTCTGGTTGAGCTGATGACGAAACGTCCGGCCGATTACAAGCTGCGGCCGGACAACACGCTGGTTCTCAAGGGGGACTTCCCTGAGCCCATGGATCGTCTGAAAGGCGCGCTGCGTCTTCTGGCGCCCGTGGCGGACGCCGCACGGAAAGCCAAGGAGGCCGCCTAGCCGGTCTTGGCGGAGCTGAAGGGCAGGACGTTCGACCGGCGCACCATCTGCTCGATCAGCGCGTCGGCCTGGGTTTCGCCTGCGGCGTCCTCGATGGAGGGGGTCAGTTCGAGCCGGAAGGGCTTGAGCGGATCCGCCCCTTCATAGGCGGTGCACTCGGCGATCGCGGAGACCCGGTTGGACACCATTTTCGCTTCTGTCTGAGGCGTGCTGGGCAGGGCGATGAGGAAGCGGTCCCGGGCCAGGCGCACCACGAAGTCCTCGGCGCGCACGCAGTGGCGCAGCATGCCGGCAAACTGGTTAGTCGCCTTGGCGAAACCGTTCGCCCCGGCGTCCTGAGGCGCGCTGACGCCCAGCATGATCAGGCTCATCGGCTCGAGACGCGCCGCGGCATGGTCCATCAGGCTTTGAAGATGCACGCGGCCGAAGCGTTCATTGTAGAGATCTGACTCGGTATCGAGCAGGCTGGGCAGGCGACAGGCCTCAAGGCGGGCCTTGGCGAGACGGCGGCGTCGACGTTCGGACGCCAGCGCCATCACGCGATCACGCATTTCATCATTGCTGGCGTTGTCCGACAGGATGTCGGACGCCCCGCGGGCAAAGGCTTCATCCGCGCCCGCGTAATCGGTGTCCGCGGTCAGAAGGATCGCCGGCGTGTGATAGAGCCGGGTGTTGCGGCGCATGGCCGAGCACACCGTATGGGCCAGACCGGCGTCCGGACGCGTATTCAGGATCACCGCGTCAAAGGTGCGCTCGTGCAGGTAATCGAACGCATTGAAGGTCGAGAATGCGGCGATCGTCTGGATGCCGGCGCGCGACATCGCAAACTGCAGGCGCATGAAGGACGGGCCGGGCGCGCCCACGAACAGCACCGTGGAGTCGTCCTGGTTCACGGGCACGGGCGCGGGCTGATAGCCGGCTTCCTGCGCGCTTTTCAGACGCAGTTGGGCTGTGTGCTCCAGGACCTTCAGACGCGACAGGGCGCGCAGGCGCGACGCGATCTGGATCGGATGCGCATTGTCGGGAAGGCGAGCAGCGACGTCCTCGGCCGCATGGCCGCCAATCGCCAGATGCAGGATTTCAGAAGACAGATCAGAACTGACGGAGGCGAAGCTGACGACGGCCTCACAGCCCGGTTCGATATGACGCGCGACCTGAAACCCCATTTGAGCCAAATGCTCAGCGGTTTCCTGCGCCCTGGCGTCATCGCCCATGACTGCAATGGAAAACATCCGCCCCGTCTGCCCCCCTCGACCCGAGGCGACAAGATTGTGTCGTTCTGAGTTCAGTGTCAAAACTTTGATTCCTGAAATTGTCACAAAGCGATTTTGCTCATGCTGACCGATACGAAAGCACAAGGCCCTTTGCGTGGCGTTAAAGTCCTGGAATTTGTTGGACTGGGCCCCGCGCCCTTCTGCGCGATGCTGCTGAGCGATCTGGGCGCGGAGGTGGTGCGCATTGATCGCCCCCATGCCGGCGGCGGAGGCCCTGCCGAAGTGCTGGCGCGCGGACGGCGTTCTGCAGCGTTCAATCTCAAGAGCCCAGGCGCGGTCAAAGCCTGCCTGAGCATGATGAAGAGCGCACATATCGTGCTTGAAGGCTATCGGCCCGGTGTGATGGAGCGTCTGGGGCTGGGCCCCGAAGAGGCGCTCAAGGCCAACCCGGCGCTGGTCTATGGCCGCATGACCGGCTGGGGTCAGTACGGCCCGCTCGCCCATGCCGCCGGTCATGACCTCAATTATATCGCGCTGACCGGCGTGCTCGACGCCATCGGCCCGAAGGACAAGCCCGTGCCGCCCGTCAATGTGGTGGGCGATTTCGGCGGCGGGTCCATGTATCTCGCAGTGGGGGTTCTGGCGGCGCTGCACCATGCGCGCACGACTGGCGAAGGACAGGTGGTGGACGCCGCCATCGTGGACGGTGCGGCCCATCTCATGGGCGCGGTCCATCAGCTCGACGCCATCGGCATGTGGAGCCAGCCGCGCGGGGAGAACCTGCTCGATGGCGGCGCGCCCTTTTATGACGCCTATCGCTGCGCGGACGATGCCTTCGTGTCCATCGGCGCGCTGGAGGGGGAGTTCTTCCAGCTTCTGATCGACAAGCTTGGCCTGTCTGATCACCCCGCCATGCAGGCTCAGTATGACGCAAAGAGCTGGCCAGCCATGCGCCAGACCTTTGAAGAGACCTTCGCCAGCCAGCCCCAGGCGCACTGGATCGATCTGCTGGACGGAACCGACGCCTGTTTCGCGCCCGTGCTGGATACAAAAGCCGCCGCTGAAAACCCGCACATGAAGGCGCGCGGGGTCTTTGTGGAGGTGGAGGGCGTGCGTCAGGCGGCGCCCGCGCCGCGCTTCTCGCGCACGCCCGGCGCGATCCAGAGCGTGGCGCCCGTCCCCGGTGAGCATACCGAAACCGTGCTGAGAGACTGGGGCTTTTCGGATGCAGAGATTGCAAGCCTGAAAAACGACGGGGGATTAGGCTGACAGCCTGGACCAAGAAGGGCTAAACAGACGCGACTCCAGGCGATCGGCGCCCGGAGCCGTGTCTCACACAGGTCTGAACGCTGCGCTCCATGTCGCTGATCAAGCTGAAATCCCTGATCCGCCGCGCCTGGGACATTCCAGCGCTCAAGGTCACCGTTCGCGCAATCGATCGCATGATGGCGCGTGAAGTGATGCTGTTTGCGGGCGGGGCCGGATTCTTTGGTCTGTTGGCGCTGGTGCCCGCCGTGCTGGTGGCGGCGTCGGTCTATGGTCTTGTGTTCTCCGAGGATGACGCCGTCGCGCAGGTGGCCCGCCTGCAGGTGACAGCCGTCCTGCCGCCCTCGGCGCATACCTTCCTGACCTCGCAATTGTCCCAGCTCGCCGGCTCATCCAACACCTCCCTGACCGTGCAGGGCGTGATCGCGCTGTTCATCGCCTGGTTCGCAGCGGCGCGAGGGGCCAAGGCCATCATTGCAGGCCTGAACCAGATCGCGAGGCGAGGCGATCTGCGCAACATCCTGCACTTCAATCTGCTCGCCATGGGCGCGGTGATTGCGGGCGGGGCGCTGCTGGTTATGGCGAACCTCGCCATCCTGACCATTCCCAACATGATCCGACCGGCCCTGCGGATGCTGGGCAGCGATGCGGCCGATTTCGGCGCCAGCCTGATCAATGAATGGTCGATCTCCTATCTCGCAATGATCACGGCGCTGGTGCTCCTCTATCGCTTTGTGATGCAGCGGGCGGGTGAAACCAGCTGGACGGCGTCCATCATCGGCGCGACCACCGCAGGCTCGATCTGGCTGGTCGCCTCCAAGGGGTTCACCCTCTATGTGGCGACAATCGTGAACCCCAGCACATACGGACCGCTGGGCACGCTGATCGTCTTTCTGTTATGGGTCTACTGGACCTCCTATGCGGTCTTTTTCGGCGGTGCTCTTGGCGTCGAGATTGACCGTCACCGGGGCGAGGCGCATCCGGACCAGAAGCCCCCGACAACGGAATAGGGGCTGGTTTTCAGTCTGGAAACGGCTATAAACCGGACCAAATTAAACGAGCGTTGAATTACTCAGGGAAGGAGACGGCGCAGTGGCGGACAAGGTCTACCCAGACGCAAAAACAGCCCTAGACGGGCTCACTTTTGACGGCATGACTGTGATGGCGGGCGGCTTCGGGCTGTGCGGCATTCCGGAGAACCTGATCACGGCTCTGCGCGACAGCGGCGCCAAGGATCTGACCGTCATCTCCAACAATGCGGGCGTTGATGATTTCGGCCTCGGCCTGCTGCTTCAGACCCGTCAGATCAGGAAGATGGTCTCCTCCTATGTGGGAGAGAACAAGACCTTCGAGAAACAGTATCTGAACGGCGAGCTGGAGCTGGAATTCAACCCCCAGGGCACGCTGGCCGAGCGCATCCGCGCAGGCGGCGCCGGCATTCCGGGCTTCTACAC
>NZ_DJIQ01000016.1:120606-120733 GCF_002433705.1 Oceanicaulis sp. UBA6590 | reverse complement strand
CGCCAGATCGAAATCGAGGAGTTCGTCCTTGTTAATCCGGTCATCCGCCTGCAAAGCAATGCGCGCGGCAACAACTGGACCTTTGGCGACAATACGGAGGCTGTTGCGCAAGCCACTCCTGAAGAGG
>NZ_DJIQ01000016.1:88169-120310 GCF_002433705.1 Oceanicaulis sp. UBA6590 | reverse complement strand
GGGTGTGGCGAAAGCCACTCCTGAAGAGGGCTTCCAGCGTCAGCCCGGCGCCCTGCCCTTCGAGGCCAGCTTTGGCGACGTGCGGATCGAGAATGGCGCCGTCACCTTTGATGACGGCGTCCAGACCCGCCGGTTTGATGCGCTCAATCTGTCCATTGATCTGCCGTCGGTGGACCAGCCGGTGCGCTTGCGCGGTTCGTTCGAGGCCGATGGCCGCCCGATGAATTTCAACGCCGAGCTGGGATCCCTGCGCGGTTTCTTCGAGGGCCGGGAAACGCCCTTCTCGACCACGCTGAACGGCCCCCTCGCCGATCTCACGCTGGAAGGCCGCTTCCTGGAAAGCACCGAGCTGGCGTTTGATGGGGATATGGATGTAACGCTGCCCTTGCGCGCACTCGCGCGCTATCTGGGCGCAGACTTGCCTGATGGCGACATTTTCCGCCAGTTCAGCGCGCGCTCCGCGGTCTCCGGAGAGCCGGGTCTTCTACGACTGCGCGAGGCGCGCATCAGCTTTGACGATATCGACGCCCAGGGCGCCATGACGCTGAATTATGGCGGCGCCCGGCCGCGCATTACGGGGGAGTTGAGCACCGCCATGCTGGACCTCACCCCTTACATTCCTGCGGACAGTGAGCCGGACGCCAATCGCGCCGGCGCCCCTGCCGGCATTTCCCAATGGAGCGATGAGCCGATCGATCTGGCGCCGCTTCGCACGCTCGATTCCGAGCTCACCATACGCGCTGACGAGCTCAAGGCGCGTGACATCGAAGTCAGCGACGTCACCGCTCTGGTGACCGTGGATCAGGGCCGCATGACGGCGCGCCTCAACCGCTTCCAGCTGTATGGAGGCACGGGCGAGGCCGTGGCGGTCATTAATGCGCGCAGCAATACGCCGAGCTTCTCCTTCAACGCCAATCTGGATGCGCTGGAAGCGCAGCCCTTCCTGCTGGCGGCGGCGCAGTTTGACCGTCTGATCGGGGATGGCGGCTTCAATCTGGATCTCACCGCCAGCGGCTCGAGCCCGGCGGCGATCATGAATTCCCTGTCCGGGACCGGCGGGTTCGAATTCAATGACGGCGCCATCAAGGGCGTGAACCTCGCCCAGATGATCCGCACCGTGCAGACCGCGCTTCAGAACCGCGCCCTGCCCACCGCCTTTGCCGAATCCGAGCAGACCGACTTCTCGAGCCTCGGAGGCACCTTCACCGTGACCAATGGCGTGGTGAGCAATCAGGATCTGCAAATGCTCAGCCCGCTTTTGCGCGTGCTGGGCGACGGCCGCATCGATCTGGGCGCCCAGAGCATCGACTACCGCCTCACCCCGCGCGCCGTGCAGTCCCTGACCGGTCAGGGCGGCCAGCTCGATCTTCAGGGTCTGGAAGTGCCGGTGCGTCTGCAGGGCGGGTTCAACAATGTCTCAGCCCGCATCGATTTCGAGGCCGTGGCCCGCAACCTTCTCAGCCAGCAGGCGGGGCGCCTGCTGCGTCAGAATGGCGACAGTGAAACAGACGACGACGCCCCCGCCTCGCCTGAAGATGTGGTCCGCGGCCTGTTCGGGCAGCTCCTGAACAACAACCGCAACCAGCCGGATGAAGAGGCGCCGGACGAGGAAGATGGCGGCGAACAGCCGAACTAGTCCTTGATCGCAGACCAGTCGGCTTATCTACTGGCCCCGAAAGGGCGGACCTCGACGTCCGCCCCTGCACTCGGGGAGCAAGCCAATGAACAAGATCGCAGCCGCCGGTATGGTCGCCGCCATGGCCTTTAGCGAATTCGGAGCGTCAGCCGGCGCGCAGGACTTCTATCCCGGAGACCGGGTGAGCGGTGATCATTTCGCGACCCGCTCTCCGGTGACCGCGGTCCATGGCATGGCCGCCACGGCCCATCCGCTGGCCACTCAGATAGCGCTCGACATCCTCAAATCCGGCGGCAACGCCGTGGACGCCGCCATAGCGGCGAACGCGGCGCTCGGCCTCATGGAGCCGACCGGCAATGGCATTGGCGGGGACATCTTCGTCATTGTCTATGATCCCGAGACGCGACAGGTCTATGGCCTGAACGGCGCCGGACGCTCTCCCCTTGGCCTGAGCTATGAAGAGGTCGTCGAGACGGTCGGCGAAGACGGCGCCATTCCGCCGCTGGGCGCCATGCCGGTCTCCGTGCCCGGCACGGTGGATGGCTGGTATGCCCTGCACGAACGCTTTGGCGAAATGCCGATGGATGAGGTGCTGGCGCCCACGATCCGCTATGCCGAGGAGGGTTTCCCCCTCACCCAGACGATCGCCTATTACTGGGATCGGAACATGTCGATCCTCGAGGCCCGCCATGCCCAGGACGAGATCGAGGAATTCGACAACGCCCGCGCCACCTATCTGACCGAGGATGGCGACGCGCCCCGCGAGGGCGAGATCTTCCGCAACCCTGACCTCGCCAGCACCCTGCGCCAGATCGCCGAGGGCGGACGGGACGCCTTTTACGAGGGCGAGATCGCCCGCACCATCGACGCCTATATGCAGCGCATTGGCGGCTGGATTCGCTATGAGGATCTGGCGAACCATCGCTCCGAATGGGTGGAGCCGGTCAGCGTGAACTATCGCGGCTATGATGTATGGGAATTGCCGCCCCAGGGTCAGGGTATCGCCGCCCTGCAGATGCTGCAGATCCTTGAAGACTACGACCTCGCCTCCATGGGCTTCATGAGCGCAGACGCCCTGCATGTGCAGATCGAGGCCAAGCGTCTCGCCTTTGAGGACCGCGCGCGTTTTTACGCCGATCCCGACTTTGCGCCGGCTCCGGTCGAAGCGCTTCTGAGCGAGGAGTACGCCGCCGAGCGCCGCGCTCTCATTTCCATGGACCAGGCGATGCAAAGCGTCACCCATGGCGACCCGGCGATCCTTGAGGATGGCGACACCACCTATCTGACGGTCGCGGACGGCAATGGCATGATGGTCTCGCTGATCCAGTCGAACTTCCGGGGCATGGGCTCGGGTCTTGTGCCGGACGGGTTGGGCTTCATGTTCCAGGATCGCGGCGAGCTGTTCAGCCTCGACCCGAACCACCCCAATGTCTACGCGCCGGGCAAACGCCCCTTCCACACCATCATCCCGGCGATGATCACTCAAGACGGTGATGGCGTGATGAGCTTTGGCCTTATGGGGGGCGGCATGCAGCCCCAGGGCCATGTGCAGATCGTCTCCAACATCATCGATTTCGGGCTCAATGTTCAGGAAGCGGGCGACACGGCGCGCTGGCGCCATGAAGGCTCCACCTCCGAGACCGGCGCCGCGGGCGAGACCGCAGGCGTCGGCGTTGTGCATCTGGAAAGCGGCGTGCCGGCCGAGGTGCGCGCCGAACTGGAGGCCCGCGGCCACGTCATCGGCGCATCCGATGGCGGCTTTGGCGGCTATCAGGCGATCTGGCGCGACCGCGAGACCGGCGTGCTCTACGGCGCCAGCGAGATGCGCAAGGACGGAAACGCCCAAGGCTATTAAAGCCTTGTCATGAACACGGGGGCGACTTCGCTTTCAGTCCCGGTTCAGGTTGGACGGGCCATAAACCCCGGCATAGTCTGATCTGGTCATTAGGAGACTGAAATGCGTTTCGCCCCTGTTCTGCTTGCCGCCATGGCCGGTCTTGCCGTGACCGCCGACCTTGCTGAAGCCCAGCGCCACGATCGGGGCCGCGGTCCGTCGATCACCCTCTATGACCAGCCCAACTATCAGGGCCGATCTGTGGTGATCGACACTGACGCCGAAAATCTTGACTGGCTGAACTTCAACGACATGGCCAGCTCGATCCGGGTCAGCGGCGGGCAATGGGAAGTCTGCATCGATGCGAGCTATCGCGGCACCTGCCAGGTTATCGACTCTGACCTGCCGAATATGAGCCAGTGGGCCTTCAATGACCGGATCAGCTCGATCCGTCCCGTTCATGACCAGGGTCGCCGTGGCCGGACGCGCGACAATGGCGTCACGCTCTGGTCCGGACCGAACTTCACGGGCCGCAGCGTCACCCTGATCGAGCCGAGCGACAATCTGAACCGTCTGGGGTTCAACGACGCCGCCCAGTCCATTGAGGTGCATTCGGGCGACTGGACCTTCTGCCAGCACGCTGACTATGGCGGACGCTGCGTCGAGATTGATCGCGATGTGCGCAATCTGAACGCCTACAACCTCAACCGAGAGATCAGCTCGGCCACCAATCAGCACCGTCCGCGCGACGATGATTACGGCTATCCGGGACGCCCCGGTCACGGCTCCAACCGCATCGAGGGCGGCGTGCAGGGCGTGCAGTCGGTCTTCTTTGCGCGCCCGACCGCAAACGGCTACGCCATTTCCGCTTGCGACAGCCGCAGCTATGGTCGGTGCGGAGATCAGGAAGCCGACGCGCTGTGCCGCGTCAGCGGCATGAACCGTGCGGTTCATTATGGCGTCGAGCGGGCCCGGGGATCGGTCTGGTCACTGGATGAGCGTCGTCCGGTTCGCGGCGACGAAGCGCTCGTGGACGTGCTGTGCGTACGCTAGGCGCATCCACATAAATCAAAAGAAACCCCGGCGCCGGGCGCCGGGGTTTTTTGTGTCCAGACCTGACTGAGATCAGGCGCCGGCGCGCTGGAACGGATAAAAGTCTGATCCCAAACCCAAAATTGACGTGAGCGCATCCAGCGCCTCGCGGCTTTCATTCACAAGGGCCGGATCGCCCAGATCCCCCGGCGCCAATGCCTCGCGATAATGGGTTTGCGCCCAGTCGGTGAGCTGCGCATAGAGCGCGTCATCCATCATCACTTTGGGATTGACGGCGTGGCGCTCGGCCTCGGTCAGCACCACGCGCAAGCGCAGGCAAGCTGGCCCGCCGCCATTGCGCATGGACTGGCGCACATCGGCGAACTTCACCGCGCCAATGGGCGTATTGCCGTCCACAAGACGCTGGCAATAGGCGTTGGTGGAGGCGGTTTCCTCGGTCTCTTTCGGCGCCACGAGAACCTGGCGCGCCTCGCCCGGCCAGATCAGAAGCTGGGAGTTGAAAAGGTAGGACGTGATGGCGTCCTCCAGCGGCACCTCGGCGTCGGGCACTTCCACAAAGACCGGCTCGAAGAGGCCGTCCGCCGCCTTGCGAATGGCGTCCAGTGCAGCGGCCTTGTCCTCAAAGGCGTGCTCATGGAAGAACAGGACAGGACCGGTTCCCACGCACACGACATCATTGTGGAAGGCGCCCGCCTCGATCGCCTTGCGCGACTGGCGGATATGGACGGTGCGCTCAGACTTCAGACCATGGCGGCGCTCCACCGCTTCGCACGCCTGCAGGGTCTGGCGCGCCGGGAACTTGCCGTCCCAGGCCTCGAACGCATCCCGGCCATGAACGAAGATTTCAACGCCTTCCGCGCCATGCTCGGCGCACAGGCGCACATGGTTGGCGGCGCCCTCGTCTGCGAAGGCGGACTGATAGGGCAGCGTGTCGTGCACGGCGAAGCGCGCCGCGTCCGGAAAGATCGCCGACAGGGCGCGACGGGTCTGCTCGCCTTCGATGGAACGGTGCAACGCCGTCAGCAGGTTGGCGGGGGTGAAGTGAAGACGCCCGTCCGCCGTATCGGCGCTCGGGCTGACCGTTGCGGCATTCGCCGCCCACATGGAGCTGGCGGACAGCATGTTCAGCGCGAGCGCGGGCTGGGCCTTGTACGCGGCTTCCCAGATTGCGCCGTCACTGGCGCCTGAAAAGCCCAGCGCTTTGAGGTGCGGAATGTACGGGCGCTCCTGCGGCGGCAGCACGCCCTGCACCAGACCGGCGTCGGCGAGGCTTTTGGCTTTCGCCAGCCCTTCCAGCACGCCCGCACGCGGCGCGGCGATGGAGCCGGAATTCTTGGCGCTCGCCAGATTGCCCGGCGCGAGCCCGCCATAATTATGGGTCGGGCCGACAAGGCCGTCGAAATTGGCTTCCACCGCGCTCATGATCAGAGCCCTTTCACAGGCATTTTCTCGACCGTCGCAGCGGCCTGGGTCGCCACCGGATAGGCCACATAGTCCGCGGCGTAATAGGCGCTCGGGCGCAGATTGCCCGACTGGCCCGGCCCGCCGAACGGCATGGTGGAGGCCGCGCCCGGCGTCGGACGATTGCGGTTCACGATGCCGGCGCGGCTGCCCGCCCAGAACTGCTTCCAGAGATCTTCAGAGTCAGACACCAACCCGGCCGACAGGCCATAGGCGGTATTGTTGGCTTCCTTGAGCGCCGCCTCGAAACTGTCCGCCCGGCGTACCTGCAGCAGCGGGCCGAAGACTTCCTCGTCCGGCGTGTCCACGCCATCCACATCCAGAAGCCCGGGGCTGACAAAGGCGTCGCCGAGCGCCATGGCTTCGGACTTGACGATGGGTCTGGCGCCCAGAGCAATGAGCTCATCCTGCGCCTTGAGAACATTCGCGGCCGCCTGAGCCGAGACCAGCGGCCCCATGAAGGGTTCGGGATCGGCGTTCCACACATTGACGCTGAGCTTGCCGATCATGCCGACCAGCTGCTCGACCACGGCATCGCCCGCTGCGCCCTGGGGCAGGATCAGGCGACGCGCACAGGAGCAGCGCTGCCCTGCTGTAATGTAGCTCGACAGCACCGCAATGCGTGCGGCGGCCTCGGCGTCGGCCGCATCCCAGACCACGAGCGGGTTGTTGCCGCCCATTTCGAGCGCCAGTTGCACGCCCGTGCGGCCTGCAAACTTCTTGTGGATGAAGGAACCGGTGTTCCAGCTGCCGGTGAACAGCACGCCATCCAGTTCGGGATCGTCCAGCGCCGCGGCGCCGGTTTCACGCGCGCCTTGCACCAGGTTCAGCACGCCGGCGGGCAAGCCCGCCTTCTCCCAGCACTGGACCATGAATTCGCCCACGGCCGGGGTCAGCTCGGACGGTTTGAACACCACGGTGTTGCCCGCCAGCAGCGCGGGAATGATATGCCCGTTCGGCAGATGTCCGGGGAAGTTGTACGGACCGAGGACGAACATGACGCCCAGCGGCTTGTGATCGAGCACAGCCTCGCCGAATTCGGTTTCGGTGACCTTGCGTCCGGCGCGCTCATCATGGGCGGCGATGGAAACGCCGACCTTGGCCGCCATGGCGCCCGCCTCGCCCTTGGTTTCCCAGAGCGGCTTGCCGGTCTCCCGGCTGATCAGCTGGGCGATGTGATCGGCTTCCGCCTTGACGATGTCGCCATAGGCCTCAACCACCGCCCGACGCTCTTCATACGGTGTCAGCGCCCACTCACCGAACGCGGCGCGGGACGATCCGAACGCCTCCTTGACGATGTCAGGCGTGGCGCTCTTGCCGGTCCAGACCGTGTCGCCCGTGGCGGGATCGGTTGAGCTCATCGCGGCGCCGCCGCCTGACACCCATTGTCCTGAGATAAAAGCGGAATGCGCCATCAGCTTAGCTCCTTGGTCCATAGGCGTACGGTTTGTCCCGCGCTGACATTCAACGCGCGGGCGGCGTCTGCATCCAGAGAAACGGCGTCCCCGGTGACGCTGACCTCTGCATGCACGCATCGGAAATCAGGCATCTGATTGTTGGAGACCAAAGCGCGCAGCGTGTCGCCGCCCGGCGCGCCGTCCGCCACGCTCATCAGATGACTGTCCTTGATGGTGCGGACATCATCGGTCTCACAGCTGACCAGCGGCCCGCCATCGAAAATGTCCACATAGCGGTCATAGCGAAAGCCTTCAGACTCCAGCAATCGCAATGCATTGGCGCCATCGGGATGGGTCTTGCCGATCACGGCCTGGACCTCGTCCGGCAAGAGATCGAGAAAGATCGCCGAGCGCGGCATCAGGTCGAGGATGAACTGGTTGTCCGTGGCTGCTGACAGGGAATCCGCTTCCTCAAAGCTCATGCGGAAGAAGGGACGCGTCACATGCTCGTAGAAAACGGACTCGCCCTTGTCGTCTACAACGCCGCGCAACTCAGACAGCATGCGATGGCCAAAGCGGGTTCGGTCCGCCGCCACCAGCATGTAGCGGCTCTGCGAGGTGAGCCGCCCTGCCCCTGACCCGCGCAGCGCGTCGCTGACAAACAGCGACCCCACTTCCGTGCAGCCGGCGAAATCATTCACGAGC
Organism: Oceanicaulis sp. UBA6590; assembly: GCF_002433705.1. Taxonomy (NCBI): domain Bacteria; kingdom Pseudomonadati; phylum Pseudomonadota; class Alphaproteobacteria; order Maricaulales; family Maricaulaceae; genus Oceanicaulis; species Oceanicaulis sp. UBA6590. The sequence goes on along the minus strand of NZ_DJIQ01000016.1, from coordinate 112,224 downwards.
AGCATGGCGTCCATGTCAAAGCGGCGATCCGCTTCTCTGGAAGACTGGGCGATGGTGAAAATCTTGAAGTCGAAATAGGGCTTCTTCACCCCCACTTCGGCTTTCACCGCCGCGGTGCCGTAGACCTGACCAGTGACGGAATCCTCCAGCATCAGCTGGTAGACGCACTCGGAACGGTCCTCGAGCACGCCTTCAAACGCCTGCTCGGACTTCAGGAGTTTGGCGTGCAAGGCCTCGTCATCCAGCGACAGGCTGGTGAAACCCGGACCCGCAGCCCGCGCGAGTTCTACGAATGCGGCATGGTCATCAGACCGTGCGGCGCGCACCACGAGCATGGCGCGTCCCCCTTGTTCTAACCGGCCTCTGACAGAGCCCGGGCATCCTGCGCATTGAACCGTCCGCGCGCGAACTGCATCAACATCACTGCTGACAACTGCGCCCGTTCGACGAAGCTCGAAAGCTTCGCGATCTCGCGGTCAGAGTGAATGTCGGCGCCGCGCACACCCAGCGTGTCCACATTGGGACAACCGGACGCCCACAGATTATTGCCTTCGCAGACGCCGCCGGTATCGGCCCACTTTATGTCCAGACCTATGGCCTGACCCGCCGTCCGCGTCCAGTCGAACATGCGCTGGTTGGCGGGGCTCATGGGTTTTGGAGGGCGCGTGAAACCGCCGTGCAGATCCGCTGTGATCCCGTCGCGCGCACCGGCGGCCCGCACCAGCTTTTCCATCTCGGACTTGGCCCAGATGGCGTCCTCTTCGGTCTTCACCCGCACATTGAAGCGGCAAATCCCCAGATCCGGCACCACATTGGGCGCCCCGCCCCCATCAATGCGGGAGACATTGAAGGTCACGTCAGGGCGCTGACCATTGAGAAGGTCGAGTGAACGCGCGAAATCCGCCGCCGCCACGATGGCGTTCCGGCCCAGATGGTGCTCGCGCCCGGCATGGGCGGCGCGTCCCAGACAACGTAGCGAGAAATTGCCCGAACCCTTGCGGGCCCCGGCCAGCGAGCCATCCGCCAGCGCCGGCTCATAGGTCATGCCCACATGGGCCTTCGAGCCCAGTTCCATCAGGACAGGGCCGGACCCCAGCGAGCCGATCTCCTCATCCGGGCTGACAAGGATGTCATAGCCGACCTGTTTGGCCCAGGGGCTGCGCTCAAGCGCCAGAAGGCCATGCAGCATCACAAGAATACCGCCCTTCATGTCCGCCACGCCCGGCCCGTTGATCGTGTCGTCATCCACAAGACGCCAGTCCTGAAACCCGCTGTCCTTCGGGAACACTGTGTCATGGTGCCCGGTGAGCACGATGCGGACCGGCGCTTCGGGCCGTTTGGACACCTTCATCGAAGGCGTATAGGGCACCTCGCGGATTTCGCCGTCGAGTTCGACCGTGGTGGAGGGTTCGAGCTCCACTGCGCTGACATCGCCCTCAAGCTCGGAGAACGCCTCGGACAGGGCCGTGCGCATGGTCTCAAGACCGTCAGCATTGCGGCTGCCCGAATTGATTTTCGACCAGGCCTTCACCGTGTCGATCATGTGATCGCCGCGGCTTTCGATCCAGTCGAGGATGGCGCGTTCGTCCTTGTCGAGGGAGATATCAGTCATGGCGGTCCTTTCCGATCAGGCGTCCTTGAGAGCTTGTTCAAAGTCGGCGATCAGGTCGTCCGGATTCTCGACCCCGATCGACACGCGAACCATGCCCGGATCAAACCCCAGGCGCTGCTGAAGCTCCCGGTCCACCGCGGCGTGGGTGGTGCTGCCCGGATGGCAGATCAAGGTCTCGGTGCCGCCCAGCGACACGGCCAGCTTGGCCACCTTCAGCGCATTGAGCATGCGGAAGGCCGCATCCTGCCCGCCCTCGACGTCAAAGGCGAAGGTCGAGCCGTGCATGTCGCCGGACTGGCGCTTGTGCACTTCGTAATCGCGCGTGCCCTCCTCCAGGAAACCCAGATAACGGACCTTCTTCACCTTGGGGTGATCGCGCAGATATTCCGCCACCTTGCGGGCGCCTTCGAAGGCGGCGCGCATGCGCAGCGTCACGGTTTCAAGCGAGCGCGCCAGCATCCAGCAGGTATGCGGGTCCAGATTGGTGCCCATGCCCGAGCGCAACTTGCGCACCGGAAGCATCTGGTCGGACTTGCCCAGCGCCGCGCCCCCGATCAGGTCGGAGTGGCCGCCGATATATTTGGTCAGCGAATAGACGACGATATCGCCGCCCAGCTCCAACGGCTTGTGGCCGATGGGGCCGAGAATGGTGTTGTCCACCACCACCGGCGGGCGGTGGCCCTGACGCTCGCCGATCTCATCGGCCAGCTTGGCCATGAGCTTGAGGTCCACCACCTCATTGGTCGGATTGGTCGGGGTCTCGCAATACAGAACCGAGATGCGCCCTTTATCCAGGGCCGCATCCACGACCTTGCGGATTTCCTCTTCAGAGGCGCCCGCGAAGAAGTCGGCGCTGGCGATGCCGTATTGCGGCAGGATCGAGCGGATGAGGGTCTCCGTGCCGCCATAGAGCGGCGTCGATTGCAGGATCACGTCGCCAGCGCGCGAATGGGCCATCAGCACCGTCGAGATCGCGCCCATGCCCGACGAGAACACCAGCGCGTCTTCGGCCCCTTCAAAGACCGCGAGCCGGTCCTCGAGCACTTCCATGTTGGGGTTGTTGAAACGCGAGTACAGCAGCCCCGCCGTCTCCGGATCGCCCGCTTCCTTCTTGCCGCCCATGATGCGGAAATAGGCCGCGCCCTCTTCCGCCGTCGCGAAAGCGAAGGTCGAGGTGAGAAAGACGGGCGGCTTGATGGAGCCTTCCGACATCTTAGCATCGAAGCCGTAGCTCATCATCAGGGTTTCAGGGCTCAGCGCGCGGTCGCCCAGCGCGCGTTTGCGATAGGGAGTGTCCGGCTTGCTCATGGGCCAGGTCCTTGTTCAGAACGCCCTGCCGGGACCGGGCGGGCGTAAAAATCTAAATCGGTGATGGCAGGTACTTGCGATGCGTGCGCGGCCTGGTCAACCCGCTCCCAGGGAAGGATGCCAGCCCTGCGGCGCCTGCACACAGGAGATTGCGTTGCGATCACGCAAGCCAGGCCAAGCGGGCTTTGCGGCGCCAACGAAAACGGCCCGGGGCGAGACGCCCCGGGCCGCAATCTTTCGCCAGTGCGATAGACCTAGTTCAGGTCGATCATCACTTCAGCGCGACGGTTGAGCGGCTCACGCACGCCATCCGGGGTCTCGACGGCCGGACGGCTTTCGCCGAAGGCTTCGAGAGAGATGGCGGACGCCGGAACGCCGAGGCGAACCATTTCGTCGCGGACCGCACGCGCACGGCGCTCGGACAGGCCGACGTTGTAGGACGCAGCGCCCGAACGGTCAGCGTGGCCGTCGATGCTCACGGAAGCCACGCCGCAATTGCGAGCCTGGCTGACCGCCTGGTTGATCACGGCAGCCGCCTGGCTGGAGATCTCGGAACGGTCCCAAGCGAAGTACACCACGAAGCCGGCGTCTTCACATTCCGGCGCCGGAGGCGGCGGAGGAGGCGGCGGCGGGGGCGGGGGCGGCGGGGGCGGCGGCGGGGGCGGCGGCGCAGCAGGCTCCGGAGCGGAGAACAGATAGCGCAGGCCGATCCAGGCCTCATGACCGCCAACGCGACCCAGCTCCAGGTTCGGAGCATAATCGGTCTCGCCGTAGCCGAAGTAACGGTACTCGGTGTCGAGGGTCAGGTTGCGGGCGAGCTCCCAGCCGATGCCGGCGATCAGCTGATAGCCGACCGTTGCATCAGAATCGTCGACCGTCACGAAGGTCGAAGCCGGGGAGTAGGTGCCGGTGTCCCAGCCCATGGCGGAAATGTCGGACTGAACCCAGCCCAGACCAGCGCCGATGTAGGGAGTCCAGAACGAACCCGTGTCGAAATCATAGATGAGGTTCAGCATGCCGGACCACACCTGGAAGTCCGAGCTGCTGTTCTCGAAGTTGCCGACAGCGCCGGTGTCGTTGAAGCGGTGAGCCAGCTCACCTTCAAGACGCCAGTTGTTGGCCCACTGGTAGCCGAGAGCCAGCTTTTCGCGAATATCGCCTTCGCCCTGGATCTCGCCGTTCAGGCTGCCGGAGACATCAACGTCGCCCGGAGCGCCATAACCAAGCGCACCGCTGACGTACCAACCTTCATCCGCAACCGCCATGGACGGCGCGGCGAGGATGGCCCCAACGGCGACTGCCGAAAGAAGCTTTGTTTTCATCCTATCCCCCTCCGGGCGGAGAACGCCCTTCGTGTGAGCATTAAAATTAACATCGTGCCCAACGCACCAAGACGAGCATTGGTTCCATGTCACGCACATCGATAACTGATTTGATTGCACAACACCACTGGAATGGCGCGGATTCCGCCCCCGTTAGCGCACGACGGAACGCTCCTGGAGCGCCAGAAACTCATTTTCATCCACCCCGAGGCGTTCATGCAACACCTCCTGGGTGTGTTCCGCGAAACGCGGCGGCGCGCGATGATATTGCGGCGGCGTCTGGAGCAGGCGCATCGGATTCGCAATCATGGGAGCGTCGCCAATGCCGGTCATCGGCAGCGTGAACGCCAGCTCTCGCGAGCGGGCCTGTTCATGGCTGAAGACCTGATCCAGTTGCAGGATCGGCCCGCATGGCACGCCCGCCTCGTGCAGTGCGCCTATCCAGTGATCCGTGCCCCGCGTCGCCAGGACCAGGGTGATCTCAGCGACGAGGATTTCCCGGTTGGCGACGCGATCCGAATTTCGCCTGAAACGCGAGTCCGCCCCCCATTCCGGTCGCCCCAGAGCCGATGCAAACGCCTGGAACTGGCCATCATTGCCCACAGCCACCGCCAGTCGCCCGTCCGCCGTCGGGAAGTCCTGATACGGAACGATATTGGGATGCGCGTTTCCGGCGCGCCCTGGCGGCTTGCCGGAAACGAAATAGTTCGCCGCCTGGTTGGCCAGCATTGCGGCCTGCACATCAAACAACGCCATGTCGATATGTTGGCCGCCCCGACCCGTAGAGCGGGCGATCAGCGCCGCCATGACCGCGCCCGCCGCATACACGCCGGTAAACAGATCGACGGCCGGCACGCCCACCTTCATCGGCGCATCTTCGCCGGTCACGCTCATCAGGCCGCCCATGGCCTGGATCAGAAAGTCGTAGCCGGGCTGGTTCGACCACGGGCCCGTCTGGCCGAAGCCGGTCACCGAGCAATAGACCAGATCAGGGTTGATCGCGCTCAGGCTGTCGTAATCGAGCCCGTACTTGCGCAGGCCGCCGGTCTTGTAGTTCTCGATCACCACATCGCTCTCGGCGGCCAGCCGCTTCAGAATCGCCTGACCGTCCGGATCCGTAATGTTGACGGCGATGGAGCGCTTGTTGCGGTTGGCGCACAGATAATAGGCCGCATCCGCCTCCGCGCCGCTCTCGTCCTTGAGAAAGGGCGGCCCCCAGCGACGCGTATCATCGCCGGATGCCGGGTTCTCCACCTTGATGACGTCGGCGCCCAGATCCCCCAGGATTTGCGCGCACCAGGGCCCCGCGAGAACCCGGGACAGGTCCAGAACCTTGATATGGGACAACGGCGCGAGGGTCATGTACGGCTCCAGAGCAGAACGGTTAGGGCGATGTCCTGTCTGGGCTAGCCCCGCCTCAGGCCCAGCGCAAGCAGCGCTTGTGTATTGCCCCGGCTTTTGCGCCGCCTAGCCTGCGCACATGCTCCACTCCGATTCGCCCCCCTCCCCCCAACTCGACAAGGCTCGCGCCAAGATGGCCGAGGCATTCGGCTATCACGACTTCCGGCCCGGGCAGGGGGAAATCATCGAGAGCGTTCTGCAGGGCCGCGACGTGCTCGCCGTCATGCCGACCGGACGCGGAAAGTCGATGTGCTATCAGCTGCCTGCGCTGATGCGGGGCGGCCTCACCGTGGTCATCTCCCCGCTTATCGCCCTGATGCGCGACCAGGTGAGCGCGCTTCAGACGGCCGGGGTCAACGCCGCCGCCCTCACCTCTGCTGATGAGGCGGATGACCGCGAGGCGGCCTGGAGAGCGCTCGACGAAGGCAGTCTCCGGCTTCTCTACATGGCTCCCGAGCGGATGGCGGTTCCAGGCCTAGCCGAACGCCTGGGACGAGCGGGGCTGACCATGATTGCGGTGGATGAAGCCCATTGCGTCTCGCAATGGGGCCATGACTTCCGCCCCGACTATCTGCGCATCTCGGACTTCGCCCGGGCCGCCGGTCGCCCGCAGATCGCCGCCTTCACGGCCACCGCCGACGCAGCGGCGCGGCGGGACATCTCTGCGCGCCTGTTCGAGCAGCCCCCTGCGGAATTCGTGTCCGGCTTTGACCGTCCGAACCTGCATCTGGCTGTTGGCGCGCGCCGTCAGGGCAACAGCCAGGTCATCGACTTCGTCAAGGCAAGGCCCGACCGGGCAGGCATCATCTATTGCGCCAGCCGAAAGGCCTGTGACGACATGGCCGAGAAACTGCGCGCCGAGGATGTGTACGCGCTCTCCTATCACGCCGGACTGGATTCAGAGACGCGCAGCTTTCGTCAGGACGAGTTCGTCAAGGGCGACGGGGTTGTCATGTGCGCCACCATCGCCTTCGGCATGGGCGTGGACAAACCTGATGTGCGCTACGTGGTACACGCCGCCCTGCCCAAATCCATGGAGGCCTATTACCAGGAGATCGGACGCGCCGGGCGCGATGGCGATCCGGCGGATACATTGATGCTGTGGTCGCTTGGCGATGCCGCCCTGCGGCGGCGCCAGATCAATGACAGCGACTCCGATGATGACCGCAAGCGCATGGAGATGCGGCGCCTGTCCGCACTGATCGCGTATTGCGAGGCGCCTCAGTGCCGCCGGCAAACCCTGCTTGGCTATTTCGGCGACGAGATCTCGCCCTGCGGTCATTGCGACCTGTGTGATGACCCGCCTCAACTGATCGACGGCGCGGTGCTGGCCCAGAAGGCCATGTCGGCCATCGCCCGGACCGGGCAGCGATTCGGGCTTGAGCACCTGATCAGCGTTCTGCGGGGGCTGAAGACCGACAAGGTCATGGCGCGCGGGCACGACGCCTTGCCCACCTTCGGCGTCGGAGAGGACCTGTCCAAGGAACAATGGATGAGCGTGTTCCGACAGCTCTTTGCGTCGGGCGCCATAGATCAGCCCATCGACGGCCATGGCGAATGGATCATCACCGCCAAGGGCAAGGACATCCTGTTCGCAAAACAGGGCATCCGCTTGCGGCCGCCCGAGGAGCAGCGTGGAGTGCGGTCCTCTCGGGCCCGCCCGAGCGATGCAGCAGATCAGCTGCTCTCCGAGGCGGATCGCACGATTTATATTGCACTGCGCAAAAAGCGGCTGGAGCTCGCCAAGGAGAGCGGCAAGCCGGCCTATACTATATTTGCAGACCGCACTCTGATCGAAATGGCGGCCGAAAAACCCCAGACTCCTGAGGCGCTATCGCGCATTTTCGGGGTCGGCGCCCGCAAACTCGAGCGATACGGCTCAGAATTTCTCTCGGTGATCAAATCTGATATTTAGAACCACTTTAGTGAACAATTGGAGCCAGTTTTTACGGATCATGCACGATTTTGTAGATTGACCGCTCTTGTATCGAGCACCTTATCCCTCTTTGTCCGAATATTTTTCTTTTTCTTTTGCTGAACCGTCATGAAGCTGTGAGCGTTCACGGGCGGCCTCGGGGTCGTCTCTAAAACTAGAAGGCGGGCTCGACCCGCCTTTTTTTCTTCCTTCAGAATTTTCCATGTATTCATCGCGACTGTGACCTAACGGCCATAATTGTCGCTATGGGAAACAAAAATTTTCACTTTTTTGTTGCAGCGCAAAATACACTCTGCAAAGCTTTTGTTAACGAGAGACGCGGCCCGAGCCGCGCCCGCCCTTAGAGACGCACCGCCGGCCGCCGCAAACCGCGACGGAGGCAAGGATGAGACAGGATCCAGTCGGCGCTGACCGGCTTTCAGGTACGCCATCACAGCGCGTCCTTCGTCGCTTTCATTCGACCCGACTGGCCGGCTCCGGGGAGCACCCGGCCCGTCAGCGTGCGACCGAGGACACAATCATGACAGACTTTAACGGCGCGCAGTCCGTACTGCGCGCACGCGCCACGCGCCTGGGGGCTATGGCGCTTGCGGCGCTCAGCTTCACCTTTCTGGCGTCTCAACCCGCCTTCGCCGAAGTCAGCGAGGAGACGGCCTATATCTTCAATACGCTGCTGTTCCTGATCGGCGGCTTTCTGGTGATGTGGATGGCGGCCGGTTTCGCCATGCTCGAAGCCGGTTTTGTCCGCACCAAGCACGCAGCCGTCATCTGCCTGAAGAATATCGGCCTCTACGCCATCGCCGGCCTGATGTTTTTCGTCGTCGGCTATAACCTCATGTATTCGGGCGTGGATGCGCATGGCGGCTTCTTTGGAACGCCCTCCATGTGGTCCCCGTCCGAGACCGCTGCCGATGAGGTGATCGACATCACCGCCAGCGGCTACGCCAGCGCCTCTGACTGGTTCTTCCAGATGGTGTTCGTGGCGACCACCGCCTCGATTGTTTCCGGCGCCGTGGCTGAACGCGTCCGGATCGGCTCCTTCTTCATCTTCACCGCCATCCTGGCCGGCGTGATCTATCCGATCCAGGGATCCTGGGAGTGGGGCGCAGGCTGGCTTGACAGCCAGTTCGGCTTCTCTGACTTCGCAGGCTCCACCCTGGTGCACTCCACGGGCGGCTGGGCGGCGCTCGCCGGCGTCATCCTGCTGGGCGCGCGTCGGGGCCGGTTTGTCGACGGCAAACCCGTGACCATGCACGGATCCTCGCTTCCCCTGGCCACGCTGGGCACCTTCATCCTGTGGTTTGGATGGTTCGGCTTCAACGGCGCCTCCCAGCTCGCTCTGGGCAGCGCCGCAGACGCCACGGCCGTGTCCCAGATCTTCGCCAATACCAACATGGCCGCTGCTTCAGGCGTCGTCGTCGCCTACATCCTCTCCATGCTGCTGGGCAAAGGCAAAGCCAATCTCGGCTCTGTCCTGAACGGCGCCCTGGCGGGCCTGGTCGCGATTACGGCGGAGCCGCTGACTCCGACCATTCTCGAAGCCGTCCTGATTGGCGCGGTCGGTTCGGTCATCGCCACCTTCGGCGCTGTGCTGCTCGAGGCCGTGCGCCTGGATGATGTGGTCGGCGCGATCCCGGTCCACCTGATGGCCGGCATCTGGGGCACGATGGCGGTTCCTTTGACAAACTCGGATGCAAGCTTTTCCGGTCAGGCTGTCGGTGTTGTTGCAATCGGAGCCTTTGTATTTGTGACCAGCTTCGTGCTCTGGCTGGCGTTGAAAGTCACGCTCGGCATCCGCCTGAACCCTGACGAGGAAGACGTCGGCGGCGATCTGTCCGAACTCGGACACAGCGCCTATCCCGAATTCGTCCCCGACAAAGTCAAACCGGCTGAGTAAGCCCGAGGCGAGGCGGCGCCGCCGCCTCGCCTCCCTTCCCCGGACGCAGCCCGATCCCAATTACAACCTTCGATGGAGAATACTCATGAAAACCACTATTTCTCTCGCCAGACGTGCGCTTCCGGCCCTGCTTCTGGGCGGCGCCTGCCTGACCCCGCTCACAGGCGCGGCCAGCGCCCAGGAAGTCTCGGCCAATGTCGCCATGACCACCGACTATCGCTTCCGCGGGGCTTCGCTCAGTGATGAGGCCATCGCCATCCAGGGCGGTTTCGATCTGGCCCTGGACACCGGTTTCTATATCGGAGCCTGGGGCTCCAGCATCGAACCCGTCGGCAATTCGGAGATGGAGCTTGATCTCTATGCCGGCTATGGCGGAACCGTCGGAGCGCTCAGCTATGATGTGGGCGTGCTGGGGTATTTCTACCCGGGCGGCGAGGATGTCGCCTATGGCGAGGTTTATGGCAGCCTGACAGGCATGATCGGCCTCTTTGAAACCACAGGCACCATCGCCTACGCCCCCGAGCAGGACAATCTCGGCGATGATGACAATCTCTATCTCAATCTCTCCGGCTCCGCGCCGATCGGGGATTCCGGCCTGAGCCTGTCGCTGGGCGTCGGGTATGAGACCGGCGCGTTCGGCGATCTCGACGGGGACGGCGATGACAAGATCGACTGGACCCTCGGCATTGGCGGATCGGCCTATGGCGTGGACTGGACGCTGGCCTATGTGGACACCAGCGAGGACACCGATGGTTCGGACGCCACGGCGGTCTTCACCATCGCCAAGGAATTCTAGCCCTAATCGCCACCTGATGCGGCCTGAAGCGGTGATTCCGTTTCAGGCCGCCCGTGTTTTCCTCTTTCGCCAGAGCCTCTGCCATGCGCCCCGTCTTCCGTCTGCCCCATGACGTCACGCTGACAGCTGCAAGCGATATGGATCTTCGCCTGTTTGTCGCCCATCAGAAATACAATGTGCGCGCCAAGCGCCTGGCCGAGAAGGAGTTGCGACGACGCATGATGGCGCCGATCGCGACGTCAGCGCCTCGGCCAGCTGGGGAGACCGCCCCGATCCAGAGCCGCAAGGCGGATCGCCCCAAGGGAAGCCTGGCGGACATCGCCTGGCTCGGCGTCATGCTGGGCGCCGGCGCCCTGGCCCTTCACGTGATCGGCTGGTGGGCCAGGCTTTGAACGATCAGAGCTAGGACGCCCGGATCTGGGCCAGGAACTGATCGACCTGGGCGCGCAGGGTTTCGGCCTGCACGGTCAGCTCACTCGAAGCGGTGTTCACCTGCGCCGCGGCGGATGACGATTCTGTCGCCGCCATGACGACCCCGTCGATATTCTCCGAGACATTGCGCGTATTGTCCGCAGCGCCCGACGCGCTCCGGGCGATTTCAGAGGTGGCCGCCGCCTGCTCTTCCACCGCCGCGGCGATCTCCTGCGCCGTCGCGCTCAGCGACCCGATTACATCCGCGACGCTCTGGATTGCAGCGGAAGATTCCCCGGTCGCAGACTGAATCTGGGAAATCTGGGCCGCAATGTCCTTGGTCGCCGAAGCGGTCTGGGAGGCCAGCTCCTTGACTTCCTGGGCCACGATAGCGAAGCCCTTGCCCGCTTCTCCAGCCCGCGCCGCCTCGATGGTGGCGTTCAGGGCCAGCAGATTGGTCTGTTCGGCGATGGAATTGATCAGGTCAACCACTTCCCCGATCCGGCTGGCCGCCTCCGTCAGATGGCTGACCTTCTCAACCGTACCGGCCGCTTCACCCATCACATGGCGCGCCTGATCCGCCGTCATCTGCGCGCGCGATCTCATATTGGCGATGGAGGAAGACATTTCCTCCGCCGCACTGGCGACATTCTGGACATTATTCGTGGTCTCGCTCGCAGCGGAAGACACGACCTTGGTCTGCACCGACGTCTCCTCAGCGGCGGCCGACAGGCTCTGAGAGGCCGCACTCAGCTCGGTCGCCGCGGAACTGACAATCGTCACAACCCCGCCGACCTGCTGTTCAAAGGCGTCCGCCAGGCGTGTGCGCTCTGATTTGCGCACCGTCTTGGCCTCTTCCTCCATGTCTCTCTGGCGTTGTTCCAGCTCGCGCTGACGGATCGAGCTCAGTCGGAAGCCGTCGAGTGCTTTGGACAGGGCGCCGATCTCGTTGGTCGCCTCCTGATAGGGCACCTGCAGCGCCAGTTCACCGCCCGAGATCCGATCCGTAATCCTTGCAAGCTGGGAGATGGGCTGCGCCAGCTTGCGCGCCAGGAAGAAACTCAGGGCTGACACGATCAAGGTCACAACAATGGCCGTGATGATGATGCGCCAGGTCAGCGCCCGCGCCACCGCGAAGGTTTCGTGGGTGGATTGAGTCACCACGAGGCCGAAATGCACGCCGAGAAATTCGAAATGATCCCCGATGGCCATGGCGTGCACGCCCCGCCAGTCATCGGCTTCGATCACATGGCCCTCGCCAGCCGCGTGGAACGTCATGTCTACAATGTCCGCGGGCAGCTCGATGCTCAGGCGGGCCTCGCCATTATTGAAGCGCGGCTGAGTGCGCAGAATTCCATCCTCACCAATCAGATAGGCGTCCCCGGTCTCTCCCAGACCGACCGTCTCGGCCATCAGACGGTCCAGTTCACGGGTCGGCATCTTGACGACGATGGCGCCCAGCCGGTTGCCGTCATGGTCGAACACGGGCGAGCCCATGAAACTTGAGGGCAGCCCTCCGCCCGGGGCATAGGCGGCATAGTCCGATAGCGCAGTCGCACTCTGATCAATGGAGAGCGACTGCTGCATCACGCGCGACAGATGCGTGTCCCGGTAGGGGCCGGTGAGCAGGTTCGTTCCGAAATCATCCTTCTTTTCCGTGCTGTAAAGAAGATTGCCCTGCATATCAAAGAGATAGATGTCGGCGTATTCGCGCTGATCATGATAGTCGCGGAACCAGGGGTGCAGATCCTCATGTACGGCGGAATACATTGAGCCGTCCCCGGCATCGACCAGATTGATGCGCTCCGCCCCCTCATAGGGGTTCTCCTCGCGATACAGGCGCCGAATTTCCGCGCCTTCCGCCCCGGGCATCTGCATCCACGCCTCGTGAAAACGCTCGATCGCATGGATCACGGCCGTGCTGTGCGCGAGCAGGTGCACATCATCCTCGACATATTCGAGATAGTTCCGGATCGAGGTGAGACGGGATCGCTCGACCGCCTCCAGTCGGGAAATCGCGGAATGGCGCTCCGCCTCCCGGCTTTCAAGGACGGCAGCGCTCCCAAGGACTCCGCCCAGCACAAGACACCCGCCCAGGCTGATCAGGCCGAACAGGTGGGCGACTGGCATTTTGTGAAGCATGATTCACCCTCAAGGCTTTCAATCGAGGGTGCTGATAAAGTTGTGATGAAAGTCTAAATCACCTGCAGCGTGAATTTTCTGATAACCATGATTTCAAGGACTTGCTCGATTGCCTCCTGCCAACTCTCTAGTCGGCGGCCGAGGTATGGTCGTGAACGACGCGCCAGCCCTCCTCCTGCTTGCGCAGGATCAGTGTGAACAGCCCCGTCGGTTCATCACTCTCGCGGTACAGCGTCCAGCGTCCGAACACATAGGCCGCGTCATCAGACAGCTGGGTGACATCCAGATCGGTGAAGGCCAGCCAGCCCATGGCTTCGGGGGTGTCGTAGCGCGTCAGATATCGCTCCAGCGTCGCGCTCCAGCCCGAGGTGACAGACCCGCCGGAGGCGAACCGCAAATCCTCGCTCCGCCAATAGCCGGCCATGAAGCCGGGAATGTCGCCCTCATTCCAGGCGTTTTGCTGGGCGCTCAACACCGCGCAGATCGCCTCCACTTCAGCGCCGACGCCTGTGCAGGTCGACTCCTGAGGCTGCCCTTGAATGAGAAATACCGCCGCCAAAGCACTGACAATCATGATGTGAAGCCCCATCTGTTCTCTGAAGACAGACACAGTGAAGCGCGCCCCGAGCTCAGGTCAACGTTTCAAGCAATCATGAGGACAAGTGAAGACGAGGATTGATCCCGCCATGCGGGAAACACCACTGTCCGCCAGTCACTGAATTTTCAGGGGGAGGAAGTGGTGAGCCGACAGGGATTCGAACCCTGGACCTACTGATTAAAAGTCAGTTGCTCTACCAGCTGAGCTATCGGCTCTCCGTCTCGAGAGGCGCGGAACCTATAGCCGGTTCCGAAAGTGGTCAACCCGGCTATATGCGGGAAATCACCTCTTTTGCAGTTGCGTGATCGTGATAGGACAAAACCATGAAGAGCCTCTTTCTCAAAGCACAGATCAGCGCCTTTGCCGCCCTTGTCCTGACAGCCTGCTCGAGCCTGCCAGACCTGCCGCGGACCCCGCTGGGTCGGACCGAATCCGTTGCGTCCGACACGGTCGGCCTGCCGCGCGCGCGCCCGGGTCAGATCGTCATTGATGATGGCGATGAAACCGTGCCCACCCCGTATGGCGGCTCCGGGGCTGAACGGACCTGCCAGACCGTCGCGCGGGATATTGCACGTTTGACCAGTCTTCTGGGCCCGGATGTGGAGGCGCCGGGACCTGAGCCGGTCTCTGAAGGAATGGATGAAGAGGAAGGCGTGATCGACCGCTCGACGCGCTTCGCCAGCTCCATCGCGGAGGATGCGCCCGAGCTCGCCGCCGACACGGCGCGGGACACCATTGTGGGGCTGAACCCCACCCGTCCGGTTGTGCGCTTTCTGGGCCGGGCCAGCGAAATCGAAGCCGCGGCGGCGCAAGAGCGTGAACTGGCGCAGAAACGCCGCGCCTGGCTGCGCGGCGCCTTTGATGTCCAGGCTTGTGAACGCGAGACCCTGATCGAGGCGCTCGCCGCCTATAATCTGCTCAGCACTGAGCAGGAAGGGCTCGACTAGATCGCGTCCGGGCCCTCGGCCATTCGGGCGTGGAACTGGTTGCGGAAGGCCTCGAACTCGCCTGCTGCGATGGCGGCGCGCATGCGGGCAGTCAGGTTCTCGAAATAGGCAATGTTGTGCCAGGACAAGAGCATCGAGCCCAGATACTCGCCCGCCCGGATCAGATGGTGCAGATAAGCGCGCGAATAGTCCCGGCTGGCCGGGCAGTCGAGCGTCTCGTCCATCGGGCGGGTATCTTCGGCAAAGCGGGCGTTCTTGACGTTCACCGGCCCCCAATCCGTCCAGGCCTGACCGTGGCGGCCCGAGCGGGTCGGCAGCACGCAGTCGAACATGTCCACCCCGCGCGCGACCGCTTCGACGAGATCAATCGGTTTGCCCACCCCCATCAGATAGCGCGGGCGCTCATGGGGCAGATGGGGCGTCGTGACGTCGAGGACCTGGCACATCATCTCGAACCCCTCGCCCACAGCGAGGCCGCCAATGGCGTAGCCGTCAAAGCCGATCTCGATCAGGCCTTCCGCGCTTTCCCGGCGCAAATCCTCATAGGTGCTGCCCTGGACAATGCCGAACAGCGCCTGGCTTGAGCGCTCGCCAAACGCTTCTTTCGAGCGCAAACCCCAGCGCCGTGACAGCTGCATGGAGCTCGCCGCCGCATCGCGCTCGCACGGATAGGGCGTGCATTCATCGAGCTGCATGGAAATGTCCGCGCCCAGAAGGTCAGCCTGAATCTCGATGGAGCGCTCGGGCGTCAACATGTGCTTTGAGCCATCAAGATGGCTTTTGAACGCCACGCCCTTCTCGCTCATCTGACGCAGATCGGATAGCGACCAGACCTGGAAGCCGCCTGAGTCTGTCAGGATCGGGCCGTCCCAGCGCATGAAATGATGCAGCCCGCCCAGACGCTTCACCCGTTCTGCGCCGGGGCGCAGCATGAGATGATACGTATTTCCCAGTATGATATCCGCGCCCGCTTCCTTAACCTGTTCAGGATAGAGCGCCTTCACCGTCGCCGCCGTGCCGACGGGCATGAAGGCGGGGGTCCGGATACCCCCGCGCGGGGTCTTGAGCACACCGGTGCGGGCGGCGCCATCCGTGGCGTGAAGATCGAAATCGAAGCTGGGCATCAGAACCTGGCGAGACAGCGGGAGTGACTTGAATGAGCTGGAAAGACGAAATCGCCCATTTGCGCAAGCGTCAGGCGCTGGCCCATAACATGGGCGGGGCGGAAAAGCTCGCCCGCCAGAAGGCGGCAGGGCGGCTCAACGTTCGGGAAAGACTGGACCTTTTGCTTGATCCGGGCAGTTTCCGCGAAATCGGCTCCATCACAGGAAAAGCGCGCGCCGGGTCTGATGGCGGGCTTGAGGACTTCTCCCCCGCCAATTGCATCTTCGGGCGCGGCACGGTGCGCGGACGGCCCGTGGCGGTGGTCGCGGACGATTTCACGGTGCGCGGCGGCGCCGTTGACGCCGCCATCGTCGAGAAACAGATCGAGGCGGAGAAGATGGCGGGCGAGCTGGGCCTGCCGCTGATCCGTCTGATCGAGGGCACGGGCGGCGGCGGCTCGGTCAAATCCATCCTCGACATGGGCGCGAGCTATGTCCCCTTCAATCCGGCCTGGGACCAGGTGGTCGCCAATCTTGAACGCGTGCCGGTGGTGTCTCTCGCCCTGGGCCCGGTGGCGGGCCTCGGCGCCGCGCGCGCCGTGTCGTCGCACTATTGCGTGATGGTCAAGGGCCAGTCGCAAATGTTCATCGCGGGCCCGCCCGTGGTCGCGGGCATTGGCGAACACGTCACCAAGGAAGAGCTCGGCGGGTCGGATCTGCAGCTCGCCGCCGGCGCCGCAGACGACGCCTATGCCAGCGAGGCGGACGCCATGGAGGCGGCGCGCTGGTTCCTCTCCTACCTGCCCGACATGGCGGGGGATGCGGCTGATCGGGTCCCGCCCAGCGATGATCCGAAGCGGCTGGATGAGAGCCTTCGGGAGATCGTGCCCAAGGATAAGCGCTTTGGCTATGACATGCGCGCCATCCTCAACACGACGCTTGATCAGGGCAGCGTGTTCGAGATGGGCCGTCATTTCGGCAGCTCGGTCATCACCGCGCTGGCCCGGCTTGATGGCTGGCCGGTCGCCGTGCTCGCCAGCAACCCCAATGTCTATGGCGGCGGCTGGACGGCGGAAGCGGCGCAGAAGATCATCCGCTTTGTGGATCTGGCGGAAACCTTCCGCCTGCCTGTGGTTCATTTCGTGGATGTCCCGGGCTTTGTGATCGGCACGCGGGCCGAGCGTGCCGGCACGATCCGCCATGGCGCCCGCGCCCTGTCGGCGATCTACCAGGCGAGCGTGCCCTGGTGCACCATGCTGATCCGCAAGGCCTATGGCGTCGCAGGCGCAGCGATGATGGACCATACCCGCTTCCGCTATCGCTATGCCTGGCCGTCGGGCGACTGGGGCTCGCTGCCGCTCGAGGGCGGGGTGGAAGCCGCGTTCAAGTCGGTGCTGGAAAAGGCGGAAGATCCTAAAGCGCTGAAAGCTGAATTGCGCGCTCGGATGAAGGATTTGTCGGATCCGTTCAAGACCGCCGAGCGGTTCTGGATCGAGGAGATCATCGACCCCGCCGAGACCCGGCCGCTTCTGACCGAATTTGCGAACCTGACCGCCAAGCTGCGCACACGCCAGAAACCGGGAACGCGTTACCGCCCCTGATCGCGGCGCTCGCGTTCCAAGCGGATCATCGCGTGGATGCCGTTGAGGTCTTCAATGTCCTCGACGGTCATCCCGTGCGCCCCGCAAATCATGTCGGCCCGCTGCGCAATCTTTTCGGCCTCTCTCAGAAGCGCCATCTTGTCCCTCCCGAACCAGTGCAGGAAGAGATGGTTCAGGGTCAGTCCCGGATGCGTCCCCGTCAGAAAATACAGCGCTCTGGAGAGCCAGTTGCGCGGCCAGTCGCGCATCCAGACGACCAGTTCATCGAGGTAAGCGACAGTCTTCCCGCCCCGGCTTGAAATCATGAACAGGCTGCCGCTGGTCACGCCGGGGGCCTCGTATATGACCAAGCCCTCGGGCGCGATGATCCGGCTGACCGGCTGGACCACCTCCCCGCACGCCTTCGCCACTGTCGCGGCAATCGCGTCCGCCGCATAGATCCCGGCATCCGGACAACGCGCCTTCCAGGAGGCCAGACCGGACGTATGTGCGGCGTTGGGGGCGATCAGGGCGGTGATCCGACCCAGATGGCTCAGAGCCTCCAGATACACGCCGTCCGGATCCGGCGGCGGACTGAGCGCCGCCAGCTCCAGCTCGCCCAGACGGATCGCCAGCGCGTTGACCTCGCCAAAGGCCGGGCAGTCATAGACCGCACGCCAGACGCCGCTTCCTTCCAGGCATTCCGTCCAGACCGCCGTCATGGGGCCGCTCCTGTGCTGCGCTGCACGCACTATAGACCCGCTCACTCACACGCACACAAACTATCGATTGGACCGTGATCGCGATGATGGCGCAGTGTGACGGCTCACAAAGGAGCCCGCCATGATGAAAGACGAATACGAGTATCTGTGCCTGATGGTGCTCGATGACGCCGAGGCCGTGAAAGCCGATCCGGAGCTCGCTTGCGGCTGCGCGGTCTATCTCAGCCGCCAGGGCTATGACGAGGTGGATAACCAGGCCTATTGCCCGGCCGAGTAACGGATTTATTCGCAGTCCGCGCCGACGCGATGATTGCGTCTCGCCTGAGCGCATCCCATGTTGGCCCCGCTCCCGGGCGCCCTGATGGCAGCCGCGATCAGTCCCGGTCGAGCTGACGGGCGGACTCATGGATCTGGTGCTTTTGGGACTTGGCCTCGCCGGGCTGGTCTTCGGCGGCGACATGCTGGTGCGGGGCGCGTCCGACCTCGCCCGTCGGGCCGGATTGCCGCCGCTGGTGATCGGCCTGACGCTCGTGGGCTTTGGCACCTCGACGCCGGAACTGGTGACCAGTCTTCAGGCCGCCTATCTGGGCTCGCCGGGCATTGCCGTCGGCAATGTGGTCGGCAGCAATATCGCCAATATCCTGATGATCCTCGGCGCAGCGGCGGTTCTGGCGCCCATCGCCATCGACAAGACCGCCTTCCGCCGTGACGGCCTCGTGCTGGCGCTGTCCACCCTCCTGTGCGCCGTGATGATCCTCTATGGCCAGCTCACGCCAATGTTTGGCGCCGTCTTCATTCTCGCCTTGCTGGCCTATCTGGGCTTCACAGTCTGGAGCGGATTGAAAACGCCGCAAGCGGCAGGGGAGGCGCCGGACGACGCGGCGCAGGATACCGCCCTAATCCCGGTCTGGCGCGATATCGCCTTCTTCGTCGGCGGCCTGGTGCTGACCATTCTGGGGGCCCGCTTCTTCGTGACGGGCGCGATCAGCGTGGCGGAGTTCCTCGGCGTCTCCGAAGCCGTGATCGGGCTGACGGTCGTGGCCGTCGGCACCTCCCTGCCCGAGCTTGTGACCACGCTGGCCGCAGCCCGGCGCAAGCAGGCCGATATCGCCTTTGGCAATATCGTTGGCAGCAACATCTTCAACGTGCTGTTCATTCTGGGCGCCACGGCGCTGGTGAACCCGATCGAGGTTCCGCGCAGCATCCAGAGCTTTGACGTCTGGGTGATGTGCGCCGTCACGGCGCTATTGCTGGTCTTCTCGGTCACCCGCTGGCGCATCAGCCGGATCGAGGGCGGCGTCTTCCTGCTGGCCTATGCCGGCTATATCGGCTGGCTGGCGCTCGGGGCCTAGTCCTTCCGCCAGAGCAGGCTGGAATCGCCATAGGAGAAGAAGCGGTAATGCTCAGCGATGGCGTGGGCATAGGCCGCGTGCATGTCCTCAAACCCCGCCAGCGCGCTCACCAGCATGAAGAGCGTGGATTTGGGCAGGTGGAAATTGGTCATCAGCGCGTCGATCACCTTGAAGCGATAACCCGGCGTGATGAAGATCGCGGTGTCGCGCGCCTCGGCGCGGACCGTCCCGTCCTCCTCCGCCGCGCTTTCCAGCGTCCGGATCGAGGTGGTGCCCACCGCGATGATGCGACCGCCCGCCTTGCGGGTCTCGTTGATGGTCCGCGCCGCTTCTTCGCTGACCGAATACCATTCGGCATGCATCTGATGCTCGGACAGATCCTCGGTCTTCACCGGCAGGAAGGTCCCCGCCCCCACATGCAAGGTCACATGGGTGCGCTTGATCCCGCGCGCATCGAGCGCGGCAAACAGACGATCGGTGAAGTGCAGTCCCGCCGTGGGCGCAGCGACAGACCCCGCCTTGTCCGGCGCGGCGTAGACCGTCTGATAGTCCTCAAGATCAGCGGCGTCCGCCGCGCGCTTGGAGGCGATATAGGGCGGCAGCGGCGGCGCCCCGGCCTCCACAATCGCCTTGTCGAGTTCAACGCCCGCACGATCAAAGGTCAGAACGACTTCCCCGCCCTCGCGCTTCTCGCGGACTTCAGCGGTCAGCCCGCCCTTGAAGTGCAGCGTGTCGCCCTCTTTCAGGCGCTTGGCGGGCCGGACAAAGGCGCGCCAGACGGCTTCATCATCGCGCTTGTGCAGATTGATCTCGATCTCCACATCCCCGCCGCCGCCATGGGCGCGCGCCGGGCGCACACCGGTCAGCGCCGCCGGGATGACACGGGTGTCGTTGAAGACCAGAAGATCGCCCGGTTCGAGCAGGTTCGGAAGATCGAGCACGCCCAGATCAGACAGACCGCCATCCTTCACCTGCAACAGGCGCGCGCTGTCACGCGGCCGCGCCGGGCGCAGGGCGATCCGGTCCTCGGGCAGGTGAAAATCAAAATCGGACAGTCGCATTTGGGTCATAACCTTCCTTCAAGCTGGCGGTGATATACGCACCCTATCGCTCGCCTGCCAGACATCCGGACAGATCGCTTCATGACCCCGACGCCGAGCCGCCTGCCTGCGGCGTATCAAATTCTCGCCTGGCTGGCCTGCATGGGCGCATGTCTGGGACTGGTGCTTGTCATCGGGCTAAGCTTGACCGGACGGGTCTATCCCAAGGCGGATGTCTTCAACATGGTCTGGCCCCTGCCGGTGCTGGCCGGGGCGACGGTCTTCACCACGCTATGGGTGTTCAAGGCGAAGGGATTGTTCGCGCTGCGCACCATTGGCATGGCGCTCAGTGCGGCGCTGGTCTTTCTCGCCCTGCCCTACGCCCAGCTTGTTCCCCGGCCCGAGGCCCTTCCGCCCCGCAGCGAAACCGGTGAGGCGCTAAGGCTGACCAGTTTCAATATGTGGAATCTCAATCGCGATCCGGATGCCGCTATCGCCTATCTGCGGGAGGGTGATTTTGACGTGGTGTTTCTGCAAGAAGTGGGGGGCGCGCTGCGCGGCGTGCCCGCAAGCCTTCAAGAGACCTACCCCTACCAGCAGCGTTGCAGATGGGGCGCCGCAGTCATTTCGCGTCTGCCGCTTCTGGAGCGGGGCTGCGACCCGTACGAGACCGTGCCTGTCGCCTTCATTGAGATCGAGTTCCAGGGCGCGCCCCTGCGCCTGACCAGTACGCATTTTGCGCGCCCCACCCGCCCGGACCTCTATCAGTATCACCGCGAGCAACTTGGCGAGCTGATCACGGATCATGCCCATCAGTCCCAGATCCTCGCGGGTGATTTCAACACGGCGGAACACGGATTTCAGATGCGGCTGCTGGCTGACGCCCTCGCCCCGCTGGAGCGGATCACACATGGTCTTCGGACCTGGCCTTCAGAGCGGGTTCTGCCCCTGCCCGTGATCGGGATCGACCATATCTGGGTCAGCGAGGGGCTTTGCGCCTCTTACACCGGCGCAGCGCCGGACGCTGGTTCGGATCATCGCCCCGTCTTCACGCTGGTGGAGCGCTGCGACGCCTGATCCCGCATATGAAAACGGGCGGCCCGATGGACCGCCCGCTTCAAATCGAGAACCCAATCGCCTAGCGCAGGAACGCCTTGACGATCTTGCCCGGGTTGGCCGGCGGCTCGCCCTTGGGCAGCGCGTCCACATGTTCCATGCCCGAAGTCACTTCCCCCCAGACGGTGTACTGACCATCCAGATACGGCACGGCGTCCAGGCAGATGAAGAACTGGCTGTCGGCGGAATTCGGGTCCATGGCGCGGGCCATGGACATGGTGCCGCGCACATGCGGCTCGTCATTGAACTCGGCCGGGATGTTCTGGCCGGAACCGCCCATGCCATTGCCATTCGGGCAGCCGCCCTGGGCCACGAAGCCGTCGATCACGCGGTGAAAGGTCAGGCCGTCATAGAAGCCGTCCGCCGCCAGCTCGGAAATGCGAGCGACGTGCTTGGGCGCCAGATCGGGGCGCAGGCGAATGACGACATCGCCGCCTTCAAGGGTGAAAACCAGTTCTTGGTTGGCGTCGGACACGACGGCCTCCTTTGGGGATGTGTTCTTAGTCGAGGACGCGCACAGGCACGTCGATTGAGCAGATATCAGGCACGCGGCCGTTATCGCGGCTTGCGGCCAGGGCTTCAAGATAGGCGCTGAAACTGGCGGAGCTGGTGTCCATCACCTGTACCGTCGGCGGATTGTCCATCTGGGTCGCCATCTCGAATTCCTCGATGATATCGGGACGGAAGCCCAGGGTCTGGCCCTGGGTGCCCACATTCAGGCTTTCCACGACGTCCTGGCCGACGCGAACCTTGCCCCACACCGTGTACTGGGTGTTCAGATGCTCGGCCTCGCCGCGCACAATGTAGAACTGGGCGGTGGCGGAGTTGGGATCATTGGTGCGCGCCATCGCGGCGGCGCCGTCGCAATGGATCAGCCAGCTGTCGACGCGACCATCCGCCACGATGCCCGCCAACGCAGAGGGCTGGGTGCCGACCGGAAACCCGTTCCAGAACCCGGCTTGCGCCATGGCGCCGCGGGGGACGGCCCGACGTTCCTGGATCTCGTTGACCATGATCTCGTTCGGATCGCGACGGATGCCGAACTCGCCCTGAATGGACTCAAACGGCGCATCGATATTGGGATTGTCCACGGCGCCGCCGCCCTGGGCCATGAAGCCGTCAATGACCCGATGAAAGACCTTCCAGTCCATCCAGTTCGCCTCGGCCATCTCCCGAATGCGTGCGGCATGGATCGGCGTGAACTCATCCTGGATCTCGATCCAGACCTCGCCCTTGTTGGTGACCAGATGCAGCAGGTCGTCAGGGTCCACCGTACGCCATGCGCTGTCCGGCGCGTTCGCGACAATGTCGGCGCCGGGCGCCGGCGCATCGGCGTCAGCACTGGAGGCTTCGGCGGCGGTCTCCGCCTCCTGGGCGTTCGTTCCGGTTTCGGCTTCAGCGCAGGCCGTCAGCATGAGGGCGGAGAGACAGGCCGTGGCGAACAGAGGGGCGGTGCGACGCATCAGACGAATTTCTCCAGCAGGCGCTCTTTGACAAGCTGCGGCACGAAGGGATCGATATCCCCGCCCAGCTTGGCGATTTCCTTCACAAGACGCGAGGCGATCGCCTGATGGCGCGGATCGGCCATCAGAAACACGGTCTCGATGTCCGCATTAAGGCGCTGGTTCATGCCGACCATCTGGAATTCATACTCGAAGTCGGAAACCGCGCGCAGGCCGCGAATGATGGAGCTGGCGCCCACCTTCTCGGCGAAATGCATCAGCAGCCCTTCAAAGGGCAGCACCTCGATCTCGGTGTCGCCAGCCACGGATTCCGCCAGCTCGCGGGCCATGTCCACGCGCTCGTCAAAGCTGAACAGCGGCCCCTTGGCGTCATTGCGCGCCACGCCGATGACCAGCTTGTCATAGAGCTTCACGGCCCGGCCGATGATATCCAGATGGCCGTTCGTGATGGGATCGAACGTACCCGGATAGAGCGCGACGCGCTTTTTCATGGCTTAACTCCCCAAAGCCAGGCCTGGTGGTGAAGACCCGGTCTAGTTCTCGTCTTCCGGCGCGTCCGGAGTGTTCGGGGCGTCGCTCGCTTCACCGCCGTCCTCTTCCGCGCTGGCGTCATCCTCGCTCTCGGCGATGCGGACAACAGACACGACTTTTTCGCCTTCCGCCAGACGGATCAGACGCACGCCCTTGGTGGCGCGCGCCGCGATGCGCACCGTGTCCACCGGGAAGCGGATCAGCTGACCGCCATCGGTGACGGCCATCACCGTGTCGCCATCAATGACCGGGAAGCAGGCCGCGAGTTCCTTGACCTTGCTCATATCGTGCGCGGCCACGCCCTGATTGCCCCGTCCCATGACGCGGTAGTCATAGGCGCTCGAGCGCTTGCCGAGGCCGTCCTGGGCCACGGTCAGCACGAACTCTTCCGCAGCGCCCAGCTCGGCGATTCGTTCAGGGCTCAACGCCACGTCTGCGCCGGCTTCGCCGTCTTCAGGCGCGCTGACGACAGCGTCGTCCTCTTCAAGCCCGGCGGCCCGACGCATGGCGTTGGCGTGCTTCATATAGGCGCGCGCCTCGTCGGTGGTGACGTCGATATGGTTCAGGATCGCCATGGAGATTAGACGATCGTTTTCTTTCAGGCGGATGCCGCGCACGCCGGTGGAGTTGCGCGATGCGAAGACGCGCACATCGCCCACCGGGAAGCGGATCGCCCGACCGCCGGCGGAGACCAGCAGCACGTCCTGATCCTCATTGCACAGCCGCACGTCGAGGATTTTCGAGCCCTCTTCGTCCAGCTTCATGGCGATCTTGCCGT
>NZ_DJIQ01000016.1:0-87893 GCF_002433705.1 Oceanicaulis sp. UBA6590 | reverse complement strand
CACCCGGACCAGCTTGTCGCCGTCAGCCAGCTTCATGGCGATCTTGCCGTTGCGGTTCACCTGCACGAAATCAGACAGCTTGTTGCGACGCACCGTGCCCGCCGTGGTGGCGAACATGACATCGTACTGATCCCAGCTCTCCTCATCCTCGGGCAGCGCCATCACTGAGGTGATCCAGGCGCCGTCATTGAGGCTGGGCAGAAGGTTCGTGAGATACTTGCCCTTGGTGTTGGGCGCGCCCAGCGGCAGGCGCCAGGTCTTGGTCTTGTAGACCATGCCGTCCGAGCTGAAGAACAGGAGCGGCGCATGGGTCGAGGCCACGAACAGCGTCGCCACGAAATCCTCGTCCTTCATCGCCATGCCCGCACGGCCCTTGCCGCCGCGGTTCTGGGCGCGATAGGTCGAGAGCGCGGTGCGCTTCACATAGCCGCCATGGGTCAGGGTGACGACCATGTCCTCCCGCGGGATCAGGTCTTCATCCTCGATCCCCAGATCACCCTCGATGATAGCCGAGCGCCGCTCGACGCCGAAGCTGGCCTTGGAGTCCAGAAGCTCGTTGCGGATGATGTCGCGGATGCGGGTCGGGCTGCGCAGAATGTCCAGTAGGTCGGCGATGGTTTCGGCCAGCTTGTTGGCCTCATCCCCGATCTCGTCGCGGCCCAGCGCCGTCAGGCGGTGCAGACGCAGATCGAGGATGGCTTTCGCCTGCTCTTCGGTGAGGCGGATCTCGCCGTCCCTGATCTGCGAACGCGGGTCGGCGACCAGCTCCACCAGCGGCGCCACATCCTTGGCCGGCCAGGCCTTGTCGCGCAATTGCTGACGCGCGGTCTGCGGATCGGGCGCGCGGCGGATCAGGGCGATGATCTCGTCGATATTGGCCACGGCCACCGCCAGACCGATCAAGACGTGGGCGCGGTCGCGCGCCTTGCGCAGATCGAACTTGGTGCGGCGGACCACCACCTCCTTGCGGTGATGGATGAAGGTCTCAAGAAAGACCCGCAGGCCCGCCTGTTGCGGGCGACCGCCGATCAGCGCCAGCATGTTGACGCCGAACGAGGTCTGCAGCGGGCTCCAGCGGTAGAGCTGGTTCAGGATCACCTCGGCGTTGGCGTCCTTTTTCAGCTCGATCACCACGCGCACGCCCGAGCGGTCGGATTCATCGCGCAGATCGGAGATGCCCTCGATGCGCTTGTCGCGCACCAGCTCGGCGATCTTCTCCACCATGGTGGCCTTGTTCACCTGATAGGGAATCTCGTGAACGATGATGGCTTCGCGTCCCTGACGGATATCCTCGATCGAGGTCTTGGCGCGCAGGATGACCGAGCCGCGGCCTTCCAGGAGCGCCTTGCGGGCGCCCGACCGGCCGATGATCTCGCCGCCCGTGGGGAAGTCCGGCGCCGGCACGAATTCCAGAAGCTCGGTGTCGGTGATGTCGGGCTGATCGAGCAGCGCCACGGTCGCGTCCACCACCTCGTTGAGGTTATGGGGCGGGATGTTGGTGGCCATGCCCACCGCGATGCCCCCGGCGCCGTTGACCAGCAGGTTCGGATAGCGCGCGGGCAGCACGACCGGCTCCTGCTTGGAGCCGTCATAGTTGTCCCGGAACTCGACCGTATCCTTGTCGATATCGGCCAGCAGCGCTTCAGCCGGGTGGTCCATGCGGATTTCGGTGTAACGCATGGCTGCGGGCGGATCGCCGTCCATGGAGCCGAAATTGCCCTGGCCGTCCATCAGGGGCAGGCCCATGGAGAAGGGCTGCGCCATCCGCGCCAGGGCGTCATAGATCGCGCTGTCGCCGTGCGGGTGATAGCGGCCCATCACGTCGCCGACCACGTTGGCGGACTTCTTGTACGCCTTGTCCTTGCTGTAGCCGCCCTCATGCATGGCCCACAGGATGCGGCGGTGCACCGGCTTCAGGCCGTCGCGCGCATCGGGAATGGCGCGGCTCACGATCACGCTCATCGCGTAATCGAGATAGCTGCGCTTCATCTCGTCTTCGATGGCCACCATCGGGCCGCTCGGCGCGGCGGGAAGGTCTTCATCCATGGGCGTTTCAGGGGGCAAATCGCTCAAAGTCGTTTCGTCCTGGCTGGCGCGCGCCCCTCACCCTCAAGGATGCGGCGCGCGAAAAGAGACGTCGGTCGGGCGCAGGCCGGCGGACACCGCCGTGAATCACCTGCGCACGGTTAGAGGACATGTCTAGCAAGGCTGGGAACGGGCGGCAAACGCGGGTGACGGCTGTGTCCACGGTTTCATGGCGGTTTCAGGTTCAGGACCGGATTGGCCGCAAAAACGCGACGGATTTCAATGTCCGGGCTCGCATCCCGCAAGATGTCCATTAGGTTATGCGTGTAGCCAAAAAGGAGACGCCTCATGAAACGCCCATTTCGCACCCTGGCCTGCACCGCAGCTCTGGGCGCATCCGCCTTCAGCGTCCCGGCCCTCGCCGCCGATCACCATCAGGAGAACGCACACGCCCCCGACGAAGCGCACGCCACGCTGATCGATCGCGCGCGCAACGAGATCGGGCATGCGCGTTTCCAGCAGGGACCAACCGGCGTGCTGATCACCATCGAACTCGACACCCCGGTTCAGTCCGCCCATGGCTGGCACGGCGTGCACCTGCACATGATCGGCGATTGCTCGAACGAGGATTTCACCAGCTCCGGCGGCCATATCAATCCGTCGGGCCATGAGCATGGTCTTCTGAACGCTGAGGGCCCGGACAATGCGGACCTGCCCAACATCTACGTGCATGAGGACGGCGCCCTGCGCGCCCAGGTCTTCACCGACCGGGTGAGCCTGCATGGCGAGTACGACGCGCCCGCGCTCCTTGACGACAACGGCTCGGCGCTCGTCATTCACGACAATCAGGACGACCATTCCAGCCAGCCCATTGGCGGCGCCGGCGCCCGCCATGTGTGCGGCGTCATCGAGGCGTCCCGCTAATGCTGTCGCGGCGGGAAACGCTTGCAGGGATCGGCGCCGCCGGACTGGCGCTGAACCTTGGCGGACACGCAGGGGCGCAAGCCGCGCCCGAGCCGCAATGGAATGCCGGCCCGGACCTGCCCATGCGCGTTCAGGAAATCTATCCCGCCGTGCTGGACGAGGTGATCTATGTGGCGGGCGGGCTGAGCCCGGATGCCGGCCGGGGACGCATCGGGGTATCCGATCGCGTCTTCTCGCTGGCGCCGGATGCGACAAGCTGGCGCGAACGTCCGCGCCTGCCTGTTCCGCTGCATCACCCCAATCTCGTCGGCCTGGAAGGACTGGTCTACGCCGTGGGCGGCTTCACCGCCCAGACCGGCGGCCTGTGGGCTATGAGCGAGGGCGTGCGCGTCTTCGACCCTCAGCGCAATCGCTGGCGCAATGGCCCGGCCATGCCCCAGCCCTATGCTGAAACGGTCGCCGTTGCGATGAACGGCAGACTGCATGTGGTCACCGGACGGCGTCCGGCCGGCCTCTCCAACAAGGCCTGGTCTGACCACGCGGACACCAACGCCCATATCGTGCTCGACCCCGCCGCCCAGATCTGGACCACGGCCGCCCCGGCGCCCACGGCGCGCAATTCCGCGGCGGGCGCTGAACTGAACGGCCGCCTGCACGTGGTGGGCGGGCGCACCGTGTCGGGCGGAAATACGCCGGTTCACGAGGCCTACGACCCCGCAAGCGACAGCTGGGAAATCCGTGCGCCCCTGCCCGAACCCGAGGCGGGTCCGCGCGGGGCCGGCGGGTTGGCCTGCGCCAGCGTGGAAGGCGCGCTCTATGTGTTCGGCGGAGAGTGGTTCGACAACTCCGGCGGCGGCGTCTACGCCCAGGTCTGGCGCTATGATCCCCAGTCAGACAGCTGGACCGGCATGGGCCGCATGCCGACGCCCCGTCACGGCCTGGGCGCTGTGGCCGTGCGCAATGCGATCGCCACGATCGCCGGCGCCGCCCAGCCCAGCGGCGTCGAGACCACCGCCAAGCTCGACTGGTTCACCCCCTGAGACGAGCCTTGAGCGAGCCATGCAAAAAGCCCGGCGCGACGCGCCGGGCTTTTCGGTTTCATCGATGGGACAAATCCTAGAACGGGATGTCGTCATCCAGCGTGTCCGAGGTGAAGTCCTCACGCGGGGCGTTCTGGCGCTGTCCGCCGCCGCCCTGACCGCCGCCATAACCGCCGCCGGACCGGTCATCCATCTGGTTGTTGTTGTAGCCGCCGCCCATGCGGTCGCCGCCGCCGTCGCCGCGACCGTCCAGCATGGTCAGCTCGCCGCGATAGCGCTGCAGCACCACTTCGGTGGTGTATTTGTCATTGCCGTCGCGATCCTGCCATTTGCGGGTCTGAAGCTGGCCCTCGATATAAACCTTGGAGCCCTTCTTGAGATAGTTCTCGGCGACCTTGGCGAGGTTGTCGTTGAAGATGACGACATTGTGCCATTCGGTCTTCTCGCGGCGCTCGCCCGTGGCCTTGTCGCGCCAGTTCTCCGAGGTGGCGATGCGCAGATTGACGACCGGATCGCCATTGTTCAGCCGGCGCACTTCCGGGTCCGCACCCAGATTGCCCACCAGGATCACCTTGTTCACACTGCCCGCCATGCCGCGTCTCCCGCTTGTCTTTCGCGTCGTATTTGTTCACATTCCGTTCCGCGCGTCAATTGAAGCGCGAGTCGGAAGTTAACGAAGCCCATCCGGGGCTCCGAGTCCATCACCGGGCGCCGCTGTCGGCGCCTGAACGGTGGATAGCGGGCCGGGAGAGTCCTAAGTAACGCCCGATACGCCGGCCCGGCAGTCCGCCAGTGAAGGATTTTGCGTCATCCATGTCTGACAAGCTCAAAACCATTTCCGTTCGCGGCGCGCGCGAGCACAATCTCAAGGGCGTGTCGGTGGATCTGCCGCGCGACGAGCTGATCGTGTTCACGGGCCTGTCGGGATCGGGCAAGTCCTCGCTCGCCTTTGACACCATCTACGCCGAGGGCCAGCGCCGCTATGTGGAGAGCCTGTCCGCCTATGCGCGCCAGTTCCTGGAGCTGATGAGCAAGCCCGATGTGGATTCCATCGAAGGGCTGTCCCCCGCCATCTCCATCGAGCAGAAGACCACCTCGAAGAACCCGCGCTCGACCGTGGGCACGGTCACCGAGATCTATGACTATATGCGCCTTCTTTGGGCGCGGGTGGGCGTGCCCTATTCCCCCGCCACCGGCGAGCCGATCTCGGCCCAGACCGTGTCCCAGATGGTGGACCGCATCACGGCTCTGGGCGACGGCGCCCGGCTTTACCTGCTGGCCCCCATCGTGCGCGGCCGGAAGGGCGAATACCGCAAGGAGTTCGCCGAGCTGCTGAAGCAGGGCTTCCAGCGCGTGAAGGTGGATGGCGAGTTCTACGCCCTTGAAGAGGCGCCCGAGCTCGACAAGAAGTTCAAGCACGATATCGACGTGGTGGTGGACCGGGTGGTCACCAAGGAGGGGCTCGAACAGCGCCTCGCCGACAGTCTCGAGACCGCGCTGCGGCTCGCCGACGGCATCGCCATGGCCGAGTTCGCCTCTGACCATGGCGAACACAAGACCGGCGAGCGGATCGTGTTCTCCGAGAAATTCGCCTGTCCGGTCAGCGGCTTCACGATCGAGGAGATCGAGCCGCGCCTGTTCTCGTTCAACAATCCGTTCGGCGCCTGCCCCGCCTGTGACGGCCTCGGCCAGAGTCTTGAGTTTGACGAGGATCTGGTGGTCCCCGACCGGGACAAGTCGCTCTATGACGGCGCCATTGCGCCCTGGAGCCGCGCCACCTCCAAGCTCTACCAGCAGACCCTGCAGGCGATCGCGGACCATTACGGCGCCAGCATGTACACGCCCTGGCGTGATCTCGACAAAGCCTTCCAGAAGACCGTGCTTTACGGGACCAGGGACAAGATCAAGTTCACCTATGAGGACGGGCTGCGCCAGTTCACCACGTCCAAGGCGTTTGAAGGGGTGATGCCCAATCTGCAGCGCCGCTGGCGGGAGACGGATTCAAGCTGGGTGCGCGAGGATCTGGCGCGCTTTCAATCGAGCCAGCCTTGTGATGTCTGCGACGGCAAGCGCCTGAAGCCCGAAGCGCTGGCGGTGAAGATCGCCAAGCACGACATTTCCGAAGCGGGCGAGAAATCGATCAAGGATGCGCGCGACTGGTTCTCCTCCATCGAGGAGACGCTGTCGCCCAAGGATCAGGAGATTGCGCGCCGCATCCTGAAAGAAATCCGCGACCGCCTGAAATTCCTCGTCGATGTGGGGCTTGATTATCTCACGCTCAGCCGCGCCTCGGGCACGCTGTCGGGCGGGGAAAGCCAGCGCATTCGTCTCGCCAGCCAGATCGGCTCGGGCCTGACGGGCGTTCTGTATGTGCTCGACGAGCCGTCCATCGGCCTGCACCAGCGCGACAATACCCGTCTGCTCGATTCCCTGCGCGGACTGCGCGATCTCGGCAATACCGTCCTCGTCGTCGAACACGATGAAGAGGCCATCGAGACGGCGGACTATGTGGTCGATCTCGGTCCGGCTGCGGGCGTGCATGGCGGCGAGGTGATCGCGGCGGGCACGCCGGCGGAAATCGCCGCCAATCCCAAATCGCTGACCGGGCAGTACATGTCGGGCAAGCGCATGGTGCCGGTGCCCGAACAGCGCCGCCCGGTGGACCTCAAGCGCGCCGTGACCGTGAAGGGCGCCACCGGCAACAACCTTCAGAACATTGACGCGGCCTATCCGCTGGGCGTCCTGACCTGTGTGACGGGCGTCTCGGGCGGGGGCAAATCAACGCTCACGATCGAGACGCTCTACAAGGCGGCGGCCAGGCGGCTCAACAACGCCTCCCAGGTCCCCCTGCCCCATGACACGGTGGAAGGCCTCGATCAGGTCGACAAGATCATCGATATCGACCAGAGCCCGATCGGCCGGACGCCGCGCTCAAACCCCGCCACCTATACCGGCGCGTTTACACCCATCCGCGAATGGTTCGCCTCCCTGCCTGAATCCCAGACGCGCGGCTACAAGCCGGGCCGCTTCTCCTTCAACGTCAAAGGCGGGCGCTGTGAGGCGTGTCAGGGCGATGGCGTGGTGAAAATCGAGATGCACTTCCTGCCCGACGTCTATGTCGAGTGCGATGTCTGCCACGGCAAACGCTTTAACCGCGAAACGCTGGAAGTGACCTTCAAGGGCAAGTCCATCGCCGATGTGCTGGACATGACCGTCGAGGAAGCCGCCGAGTTCTTCAAGGCGGTCCCCTCCGTGCGCGACAAGATGGAGACGCTCAAACAGGTGGGGCTGAGCTATGTGAAGGTGGGTCAGCCCGCCACCCAGCTTTCGGGCGGTGAGGCCCAGCGGGTGAAGCTGTCCAAGGAACTCGCCAAGCGCTCAACCGGCAAGACGCTCTACATCCTCGATGAGCCGACCACCGGTCTTCATTTCGAGGATGTGCGCAAGCTCCTCGAAGTGCTCCACGAGCTGGTCGATCAGGGCAACACGGTCATCGTGATCGAGCACAATCTTGATGTCATCAAGACCGCCGACTGGCTGCTGGACCTCGGCCCCGAAGGCGGCTCAGGCGGCGGCCAGATCGTGGCCGAAGGTACGCCCGAAGATGTGGCCGAGGTCGAGGCGAGCTGGACCGGCCGCTATCTCAAACCGCTTCTGGAGCGGGACAAGGCGCGTCAGGCGAAGCTGGCGGGGTAGGTTCCGCTACCCCTTCCGCCCCCGGATGATCAGGCCGATCAGCATGATCGCGCTCAGCCCGCCCATGGCGATGAGCTGGGCGTAGGTTTCCGGACCAATTGTGACGCTTTCAACGCCCGCCATGCCGGTGGCCGAGCTGAACACCTGCGCCACGGCGGTGTGGATGGTCTGTTCGGGGTCGGAGGCCATGAGGGCGAAGGTCGGCGCGATGACCGCGACGGCGTTGAAGGCCCCATGAGCGGCGGCGGCCTCGATCATCGAGCGGCGCCACAGCGCGGTCAGCGCGAAGACGAGCCCGGTCAGACCGATGCCAGACAGCGCGAGCACGCCATACATCAGCCCGGAAATGAAGACATGCAGGTGCAGCAGGGCGAAGGCGAAGCTCGCTGTGAACACGCCGAGAACCTTGCCCCAGCGCGCCGTCAGCGCGCTCATCAGCCAGCCGCGAAAGACCAGCTCTTCAACCCCGCCCTGGATGAGAAATCCGATGAACAGCCCCGCATAGGCGATCAGCGCCGCCTGACCGAGCGCGCGCGCCGGATCCAGCTCTCCCAGTGCGTCGTTCGCCGGCGCGGCGCCGAGATTGAGCAGTGTGGCGGCGACGGAAACGAGCACCACCAGCACCATTCCGAGCGGCAGCCCCAACAGGTACCGCCCCAGAAAGCCTCGCCCCTCGATCCCGATGGTGGAGAAGGACCGCTTCTCGAACAGCTTCACCCAGACCAGCGTCATGACCGCCCAGGTGATGAACTGCAGCAGCATCAGGGGGAGCAGGATGGTGAGCGTGTTCTCGCTCAACGCGGACTGCGCCGCCATGGGATCGGTGGCGCCGGAGGAGACCGTCAGAACGAGGGTGTAGATCACCGTCCCGATCACCACGGGCACGGAGGAGACGAGATAGCCCGCCACCATCAATCCAAGGGCGCCCCACCCCCAGGTGCGTCGGGCGGTTTCGGGCCAGGGCGCATACAGGGCTTGGGTCATCTCAATCAGCCTTATCAGAGGGAGCCGGCATGGCCAGAGCCAGCTTGGCGCTGACGCCGCGTCCCATCAACATGATGACGCCCATGATCAGCATGACCGAGGCTGAGGTCAGCCCCATCCAGGGCAGGTCCTGATCCGTCGGCAGGGTTTCAGCATAGAGGCGCATCATGATGAACGGGTCCTCTGTCCGGGTGCTGATCGTTTCCATCATGGCGAGCACTTCGTCCATGACATTCACCGTGTACACCCCGTAGACGACAGCCATCGCCAGGAGATAGACGAGGAAGAAGACCAGCCAGGCGATACAGACCCCGACCAGATGGCGCCAGGCCGTGCTGACCGCCTGCCCGATATCGAAACGGCCCGTAACCGCGTGCGCCGGCAAGGCGGTGAACAGGGCCAGCCCGGCCAGCATCAACCCGAACAGGATCAGCCCCAGCACAAGGGCGATGACGCCTATCCCGGCGGGATCCCCTCCGCTCTCCTGCACCAGCGCGACCCCGACGAGGCTGGTCGTCATCACGATCACCAGCACGATCAAGGCGGCGAAATAGACGCCGAAGATCACGATGAAGCCCAGCGTCATCCGGCCCAGATTGCCCCAGCCCGGCCACAGGGTGAATCGCCCGCTCATGAACAGCACCAGCCAGACCGCCTCCAGCCAGAGCCAGAGCGGCGCGCTGATGACCGAGAACAGGGAGCTGAAACCCGACAGGCGCATGTTCAGCGCTAGGGCCTCGACCATGTCGCCCGCTTCCGCAAGCATCAGACCCTCACGCGCCATGCGCCCCATGAGGCCGTACTGGACCGCCATCAGGGCCGCAAAGACGACGGCCTGAAGGACCAGCAGGAAGGCGACGGCTCCCGGCCGCGTCCGCAAGACCGCAAAACCGAAACCCAGCGCCCCGCCCACCGTGAATCGGTGAGCGGGCGTCGTCGCCATATCCGTCATGATCAGCCCTCGGAGGGCGCCTGTCCCACCGAATCCGCGGGCGCTTCCAGCGGGGTTTCGGGCGGGAAGCCTCCATCATGGCGCACCGCCACATAGGCGCCCACGCCGTGCCAGCAGCCGTGCACGAACACCTCAAAGATCATCTGCAGAACGATGGCGATGCCGGCCATCACCCAGAAGAGCGGATTCTGCAACGCCTGCATGAGAGCGTTCATGAAGACTTCCGGGTCGGAGCCGTCCTCGATCTGGATGAGGGCGCCAATCAGTTCGGCGCCGCCGATCATGATGAAACCCTGCTGGATCACGCTCAGCACCACATAGCCGATGATGGCGACCAGAATCAGCACGAGATAGGACAGGAACATCCACCCCATCACGCCGCCCGCGGCGCTGAAGCCCTGGAAGATTTTCACGCCCCGCTGGCGCACCGTCAGGCCGGGCGCCGGCGCCATGCCCAGGGCGAACAGGATCCAGCCCACGACCAGCACAATGGTCAGGAGCGTGTTGGCCAGCGCCTGAAGCGCCACGCCGCCGCCCTCTCCGCTCGCCATCAAGCCGGCGTTCACCGCCGCGTAGAGCAGGACCGTCACGATATAGCCGGCGAAGATCAGCAGCCCCATGACGATGTTGACCAGCAACAGCCGCAACTCGTCCGCGCCGAACCGGAGCGGAATGCCGCCCGCGACTTCGTTGCGCGTCAGCAGGCGCAGCCACGCGCCCTGCATCATGAGCGCGGTGATCAGAAGGCCGATCGTGCCCAGCGAGTAGAATCCCACGCCCTGCATCACCGCCTGTATCGCTTCCGCGTCAGAAGGCTCGCCCTTGCCGCCATAGCTGATGACCAGATCGATCAGCGGCCAGAAGCCGTAAAGGATCAGGGCCGCAAAGGCGGCATACAGGATGATCTGCCACACCGCGATCCAGGCCACGCTCAACGGGCGCGCCCCGAAAACCTTGAAGAAATAGAAGGTGGCGTCGATGAAGTTATAGCTGGGCTTGGACATGGTTCCCCCCGCGTGTCCGAACGAAGCATTCGCGTGAGAGGATAGCCCAGACGCCCGAAAAGGTCTTGTCCTAATCGGCCTGAATTTCGCCTTCTGCGGCGTATTTGTGATAGAGCGCGGACAGCGCCGCGATCAGGGGCGCAGCCAGCAGGGCGATCTTGCCCGCGCCGTACAGGGCCGAGATCAGCAGCATGAGCACCGGGCTGACCGTCAGCTGTCCCGCCTCGCCTGCGGCGGACTGGGCGATGACCGGGCCGGCGCCCAGCAGCGCCAGACAGATTGCATTGAAAACAGCGAGGGTCAGCACGCCTGGCGCAAGGCTGGCGAGGCTGGTGAGCGTGATCTCGATGCTGCGCGCACGCGACAGCGGCCAGATCGACAGGACGCGCACCGCCCGTTCGTTCAGGGTGGCGGGCGCGGTCAGCGCCAGACGCGTGATGAGCCACAGGCTGAACAGCACGAAAACCGTCACGAGCACCACCGAGACCGCAAGCGCCCCGGGGCCCATCAGCTCGAACAGGTTCACATAGCCCTCCGGCTGCGGCGCCCCCGGATCCATGTCCGTGAAGGCGAGACCGGCGATCATGAACGCCATGGCCACGCCGGCTGTCATCAGGATGATGGTCAGAAGCAGCAGGACCAGGAAGAGCGCCCAGGCGAGCCGCCCTTCATCCCCGCCCAGCGTCAGACCGTGAAAGCCTTTTTGCGGCAGTCCCAGCGCCTGACGCCCCAGGCTGGCCCAGCCGACCACGAAGGCGCCGAAGGCGGCGATCATGAACAGGATCATGCCCGGCGCGGCGCCTGGCGCATAGGCGTGCGCATAGGCGGTCAGTAGCGATTGGACCGAAAACACCACGCCGTATAGCCCGGCCGCAGCCAGCACAGGCGTCGGGTTGTCCAGCACAAAACGGTAAGCGGCGCCGACAGCGCGAAGATCGATCAGTTTCATGGTGCGCCAGTTAGCCCGAAATGCGGGTCAGGCCAAGGATCAGGGCGCCGAAAGCCTGTTTGGGAACGATTGAGCCGCACCCGCTTCGCGACTATATGCTCGGGCCATGACTGATATGACCCCGATCCACATCATCGGCGGCGGCATGGCCGGCTCCGAAGCCGCCTGGCAGGCCGCAAACGCGGGCGCCCGCGTCATCCTTCACGAGATGCGCCCGGTGCGTCCGACCTTCGCGCACCAGACCGAGGGCCTGGCCGAGCTCGTGTGCTCGAACTCCTTCCGCTCTGACGATGCGGAAACCAACGCCGTCGGCCTCCTGCATGAAGAGATGCGCCGCGCCGGATCA
The DNA here is from genome assembly GCF_002433705.1 of Oceanicaulis sp. UBA6590. Taxonomy (NCBI): domain Bacteria; kingdom Pseudomonadati; phylum Pseudomonadota; class Alphaproteobacteria; order Maricaulales; family Maricaulaceae; genus Oceanicaulis; species Oceanicaulis sp. UBA6590. The sequence continues at coordinate 75,973 of NZ_DJIQ01000016.1, read as the reverse complement.
TTGATCATGGCCATGGGCGACAAGCATCAGGTGCCCGCCGGCGGCGCGCTGGCGGTGGATCGCGAAGCGTTTTCGGCGGATGTGACCGCCGCGATCGAGAACCATCCCAATATCGAGATCGTGCGTGAAGAGATTGCAGGCTTGCCTCCCGAGGACTGGGACAGCGTGATCGTGGCCACCGGCCCCCTCACCTCGCCCGCGCTGGCCGAGGCCGTGCACGAGCTCAGCGGCGAAGGCGAGCTGGCCTTCTTCGACGCCATTGCGCCGATCCTCTATGCGGAGTCCATCAATATGGACATCGCGTGGAAGCAATCGCGCTATGACAAGGGCGACACCGAAGAAGACCGCGCCGCCTATATCAACTGCCCGATGGACAAGGACCAGTACGAGGCGTTCGTGGACGCGCTTCTCGCGGCGGACAAGACCGAGTTCAAGGACTGGGAGAAGGACACGCCCTATTTTGATGCGTGCCTGCCCATCGAGGTGATGGCCGAACGCGGCCGCGAGACCTTGCGCCATGGCCCGATGAAGCCGCGCGGGCTGACCAACGCCCATGACCCGGACACCAAGCCCTATGCCGTCGTGCAGCTGCGCCAGGACAATGCGCTGGGCACGCTGTTCAACATGGTCGGCTTCCAGACCAAGATGAAATACGGCGCGCAAACGGACGTGTTCAAGATGATCCCGGGGCTGGAGAACGCCAGCTTCGCCCGCCTCGGCGGCATTCACCGCAACACCTTCCTGCATTCGCCCAAGCTTCTCGATGGGGTCATGCGTCTGAAAGCGCGCCCGTCCCTGCGCTTCGCCGGTCAGATCACCGGGGTCGAAGGCTATGTGGAAAGCGCCTCCATGGGGTTGCTGGCGGGCCGGTTCGCCGCCGCCGAGAAGCTGGGTCGTGAGATCTCGCCGCCGCCGCCCACCACGGCGCTGGGCGCGCTTCTGACCCATATCACCACCGGTCATGTGCCGGGCAAAAAAGGCGCGTTCCAGCCGATGAACGTCAATTTCGGCCTGTTCCCGGATATCGAGGCGCCCACCAGGGACGCCGAAGGCAAACGCCTGCGCGGCAAGGACAAGTCCGTCGCCAAGAAACGCGCCATGAGCGCGCGCGCCCTGAGCGATATTGACGCCTGGCTGGGCGAGAAAGCACAAGCTGCTGAATAAAGGGCTGTTACAGACTCTTCTCTTGATTTGAGGGAGCGCTGCATGAAGGTTTCCCCCAGAGGGGGATTCCATGCTCACATCCATACTGCGCGCCGCTGGCGCTCTTCTCATGTCCTCGGCGCTGGCCTCCGGCTCAGCAGCGCACGCTCAGGACTTGCCGGCTTCCGCCTTTGCCCGGCTGCCGGGCACCCAGGGCGTTTCGATCTCTCCTGATGGATCGCGGATCGCGTTCGTCACCCATGAGGGCGAGGAGCGCTATGTGGTGGTCATGGACCTTGAGACGGGCGCGCAGGAAGCCGCCGATTTCAGCACCATGCGCGCCTATTCCACGTTCTGGACGGATGAAGACACGCTGATCGCCACAGCCGGACGGACCCGAGAGCTGGGAATCGTCTCAGGTGATGTGAACTTCCAGGCCTTCGTCACCATCAACGCGGATACGATGGAGGCCGAACAGCTGATCCGCGAAGGCCGGGATCTGGGCTATAATTTCGACACGGCGAGTCTCGCCGGCGAAGACCCTGAAACGGGCCGGTTGTTCATGCCGCTGCGAGACACGCGCGGGGCGCTGAACCTCTATTCGGTCGATCCTGAAAACGGGCGTCGCATGTCGCTCGTAGCGCGCGGCGACGAGACGACCAGGGGCTGGATATCCTCGCCGGACGGGCGGAGCTTTGTACGCCTGAGCTATAATAACAGTCTTAACCAGTACCAGATCGCGATCGAGGAGAACGATCAGTGGCGCATCCTGTATGAAGCGCGGCAGAACCTGATCGACATGTCAGTGGCCGGCTTCACCGCCGATGGGCAAGCGCTGCTGGTGAGGCGGTATACTGACGGGCCTGGACGCGTCAGCGGCTTGCAGCGCCTCTCCCTGAGCGACGGCGCCTGGGGCGATATCTACTATCAGAATGACCGCTATGATGCAGGCGACGTCCGGATTGATCCTCACCGGGGCTACGTGGCCGGGGTCACAATCACGGCGGAACGAACCTCCACGCAATGGTTCGATGAAGAGCTGGCGGCGCTGCAGGCCAATCTGGATCAGGCCTTCAATGGCGCCCGCGTCACGCTTGTGGACTGGACGCCGGACCGGATGAAGTTTGTCATCGCCGTGTCCGAGGCTGATGCGCCATCCGTGTATCATCTGGTCGACCTTGCGAGCTGGAATGTCACTCCGCTCCGGGCGCGCTATCCCGAACTCTACGGACAGACGCTGCCCCAACGAGACCCTGTCAGTTATACGGCGCGTGACGGCGTCACGATCCCGGCCTATCTCGCCCGGCCTGCAGGCGAGGGCCCTCACCCCTTCGTCCTTCTGGTCCATGGCGGCCCGGCTTCGCGGGACGTGGACGGGTTTGACTATTTTGCCCATTACCTGGCGAGCCAGGGATTTGGCGTCCTGCAGCCGCAATATCGCGGCTCAGCCGGCTTCGGCGAACGCTGGATGGAAGCCGGTTATGGCCAATGGGGGCGTGGCGTGATGCAAGATGATCTCACGGATGCTGTGAACTGGCTTCGCGAACAAGGACTGGCGGACCGGGTCTGCATCGCCGGGGGCAGCTATGGCGGCTATGCGGCTCTGGCGGGCGCAGCCTTCACGCCCGGTCTGTATGACTGCGCCATCGCCATCAACGCCCTGTCGGACGCCGACAACTTCCTGAACTATATCGAGAACCGGTTCGGGCGGGAGTCACAGTCCTTCCGCTACTGGAACCAGCATTTCAGCGGCGAACCGGATGGACGCGCCAGCGGTGAGCAATTGCGCGCCCTCTCCCCCGCCCAGCATGCGGAAGCGGTTGAAGCCCCTGTTCTGCTTCTTCACAGCCGCGATGATACGGTCGTTCCCGAGGAACAGAGCCGGATCATGGAGCGTGCGTTGCGACGGGCACACAAGGAGGTCGAGTTCACCCGCCTGCAAGGCGGCGATCACAGCCTGGAGGATTACCCAACGCGACTTGCCGTTCTGGAAGCCATGGCGCAATTCCTGGACACGGAAATCGGCGACTAGACCCGTCCCGTCAGCGACGCCCAGGTCAGGCGCGCGTTTTGCCCAAGCGGCCCGCGCGCGATCTGTTCGCGGAAAGGATCGCCTAGCCCCTGAGCGCTTTTCAGATACCCGCGGGCCAGCGAGGCATAGCCCACCGCCGGAAAGACCTCGGCCGGCAGGGCGCTGCGGGTTCGGCTGAGCATGCCCGCAGCCTCCTGCGCTTCGGTGATCAGCCCCGAGAGCGCCGCCCTTGCGACCTCGGGCTTGCGCCCCGCTCTCAGATCCGCCTCGCTCATGTCCGCGCCCGCGAGCTCGTCTGCGCTGTAAGGCGGACGTCCGGCCTGAACGAGCGGCGCAAAGGCGCGCAGCAGCCCTGCAAACCCCCACAGGCGGCCCGCCGCCTGGATGGCGGCGCCCGCTTCGCCGCCGAGATCAAGATCCGGCTTCAGCAGCCGTGCGGCGATCCGCATCAGCGCGGCTGAGGTCCGGTCCACATAATCGCGGCGGTCTTCGCGGGTCGGGAACGGCCCCTCCCCCAGGTCGGCGCTGCGCGCCTCTATAAGGCCGACCAATGCAGCCTCGTCAGGAGCGCCCGGCGCTTCGCGCAATTCAGACAGCGCTTCATAGACGTCATGGCGGCGCACCTTGGGCGGGGCTGCAAACAGATCCGCCGTCGCTTCGCGCGCCCAGGCCAGCCGCATCTCCCCGATCACAGGCTCTGACACCTTGTCGGGAATCTGCGCGATCTCGTGATAATAGGCATAGAGCGCATACAGGCGTGCGCGAAGTTCGGCCGGCGCAAACAGCGCCGCCATGCGCCGTTCAGGGTCGTTCGCGGCCAGCAGGCTGTCGAAATCAGTCACGCTTTTCTCTCTCGCCAGTAGACACATACGGGTTGGAACCCATATCTAGCTCGTGCGTAATACCTGAGTATGGCGGTCTTCCAACAGGCCGCCGCACCCTATGAGCACCCTCTCGCTCACACTCCCAAAGGAGGCCGACATGGCGTTCACTCTTCCCGACCTGCCCTATGCCCAAGATGCTCTGGCGCCGCATATCTCCGGCGAAACCCTGAGCTTCCACCACGGCAAGCACCATAAAGCCTATGTCGACAAGGCCAATGACGCCATCAAGGGCACCGACTATGAAGGTCTGAGCCTGGAAGAGGTCATCAAGAAAAGCTGGTCCGAGAAAAACATGGGCGTGTTCAACAACGCCGCCCAGATCTGGAACCACACCTTCTACTGGAACTCGATGAGCCCCAATGGCGGCGGCAAGCCGACGGGCGCCATCGCCGAGGCCATCGACAACTCCTTCGGTTCCTACGACAAGTTCGCTGAAGAGTTCAAAGCCGCCGGCGCCGGCCAGTTCGGGTCGGGCTGGGCCTGGCTCGTCAAGAACGGCGACAAGCTGGAAGTGCGCAAGACGCTGAACGCGGAAAACCCGATCACCGACGGCGCCACCCCGCTGCTGACCATGGATGTCTGGGAGCACGCCTATTATCTCGACTACCAGAACCGCCGTCCGGACTATATCGGCGACTTCCTGGGCAAGCTCGTGAACTGGGACTTCGCCAACCAGAACCTGGCCAGCGCCTGAATTCTTTAAGCGTTGACGAAAAGAGCGGCTGCGGTGACCTTCACCGCAGCCGTTTTTTTTATGTCTTTGGGGGCCACATGCGGATCGACCTGTCACACTGGCGCACCGGCGCCTCTCTCGCCGCGCTTGCGCTGGCATTCACCCTGTCCGCCTGTGGCGACCCTGCAGGAACGTCAGCGCCCGAACCGGCGCCAAGCCAAAGCGCCGCCCCGGCGCCCGCCGCTCAGGGCTTCAGTGAAGAGGGTCTCGCCCAGCTCGACAGTCGGCTCGTGGAGCTGGCCGCCGCGCGTCAGCGCGCCGGTTATGTCGCCGTGCTCGCGCGCAATGGCGAGGTGATGCACACCGCCACGGCCGGCTACGCCGATCTGGAAGCCGAGCGCCCCATGACGGCCGATACCGTGGTGCGCGTCGCCTCCATGACCAAGCCGGTGACGGCGGTGGCTGCGCTGATGCTGGTTGAGGACGGCGTGATCGCGCTGGATGATCCGGTCAGCGATTACATCCCCGCTTTCGCGAATGTCCGCGTCGCCACCTCGCTGCAACGCGATGAGAACTATGAAATCCCCACGGTCCCGGCCGCGCGCGCGATGACGGTGGAAGACCTTCTGACCCACACGTCCGGGCTCGGCTATGTCTTTGACTATGAGAGCAATCTGGGCGCGCTCTATATCGGGAATGACATCTATTCCGCCGAAGGCGACATGAACAGCCGCATGGAGACCTTGGCGGGCCTGCCTCTGTATTTCCAGCCGGGTTCGGCCTGGTTCTACTCCTACGCCAGCGATGTGCTGGGCCACCTGGTGACCGTGGCGTCAGGACAGAGCCTTGAGGACTTCAGCCAGCAGCGCATTTTCCGCCCTCTGGGCATGAACGACACCACTTTTTTCCTGCGCGATGATCAGCGCGATCGTCTCGCCGCCGTCTACACCCATGGGGAGGACGGCGCCCTGACCCGATTGTCTGACAGTCAGGACACCATTCCGGACAGCCCGATCGAAGCGGGCGGCGCGGGGCTGCTGTCCACGGCGAATGACTATATCCGCTTCGCCCAGATGCTCGCCAATGGCGGCGAATTCGAAGGCGTGCGCCTGCTATCGCGGGACACCGTCGCGGACATGGCGACCGCTCACGTCCAGGCGGACCGCATGCCCGATCGCATGGATGCGATCGATCTGGGCTATGGCTATGGCGTAGGCGTGATCTATGACGGCCCTGGTGAGCACCCGGTCCGCAATACGGGCGATTTTGGCTGGTCGGGCTATTTCGACACCGAATTCTTCATCAGCCCTTCGACCGGCGTTGTCGCGGTGATCATGAGCCAGGAACAGCCGGGCCCCACCACATCGGAGACCATAGGCGCGCGCGCTGTCTTTGACCGGCTGGTCTATGGCGCGATCACGCCGGAATCCTGACTTCAGGCTGAAAGCGCGCTGAGCGGATCGTCGCCGAGATCCCGTCCAAGGTGGTCGGCGGCGGCCTGCCAGCTGGGAAGGGCGATCGCCTTTCCGCCGCGCATCAGGATGAGCTTGCTCAGATGCGCGGTCCGCATGCGATTGGCGTCGTTATAGAGGTAGATGAACAGGTCCGGCTTGGTCCAGATATCGCCTGTCCGCTCAAAAAAGGTCGAGATGTCATGGGGCTCGATAATCGGGTCGCCCCTGCGATAATCCACAATCAGGACATCATGGTTCAGGGCCTTGCGCGTATAGTCTTTCACGGCGCGCTCGAGGATGGGCTTCATCGTGAACCCGACAATCGCCGTATAGCTGATTGTTCCGTCCAGAGTCCGTTCAATGATCTGAAGCGTCTCGCCCGTATTCGGCATTTTTCAACTCACTTAAGAAAAATCGTGAAAAAGCCTCATACATAAGGGACTTAATCGCATCCGGATAAAACCTCAGACACGGTAAACAGACTCTAAACCGAGATCAGCGCCGCGGCGACATTGCGCCCCTCGCCCGCCAGAAGATTATAGGTCCGGCATGCGGTTGCGGTGTCCATGACCTCAAGCCCGATCCCGGCGTCCCGGAAGGCCTGCCGGACAGCGGCGGGCGGATGTATCAGACGCTCGCCAACACCCAGTATCACCATGTCGGGGCGATCCGGCCGGTCGATGAATATCCGCAAATCCTCAAGGGTCAGGGTCTCTCCCTGACGCGTCCAGGGGCGAGCCGCCCCATCCACAATCAGGGTCGCCCCCTCCTTGCGCACGCCGGCGATGCGAAAACCGCCATCGCCGAACGCGTCAATCGGAGGCAGGCCTGTGCCTGACGCATTACGGGGCAAGAGCGCCCCCTTCGGCGTCGTCGTCGGAAGTCCGTTTCACGCCGGTCAGCGTCAGAAGCGGCGCCGCCACGAAGATGGACGAATACGTACCCACGCCGACACCCCAGATCAGGGCGAGTGCAAACCCCTGCAGGGCCGGGCCGCCGATCACGGCCATGGCGACAATGGCGATCATCGTGGTGCCGGAGGTCAGGATGGTGCGCGAGAGGGTCGAGTTGATGGCCCCGTTCAGCACGTCCACCGTGGGGCGTGTCTTGAACTTGCGGAAGTCCTCGCGGATCCGGTCATAGACGATGACGGTGTCGTTCATCGAATAGCCCACGATCGTCAGGATCGCCGCGATGGTGGACAGGTTGAATTCAAGCTGGGTGATTGCGAAGAAGCCGATCGTGGCGATCACGTCATGGATCAGCGCCAGGACCGCGCCCACCGAATACTGCCATTCGAAGCGGAACCAGATGTAGACCAGCATCAGGAAAAGCGCGACGCCAATCGAGGTGGCGCCCGCCACCACAAGTTCGCCGGACACCTGAGGGCTCAGCGATTCGATCTTCTGGAAGGTGATGCCGGGAAACTCGCGCTCAAGCGTATCGGACACATACTGACGCACGGCCTGCTGGGCCTCCGCATCATTCTCGACCGCATGCCCCTCAAGCTCGTTCACACGCTCTGCCGAGACCTGGCCAACACGAACCAGCGCTTCATTCTCCGAGCCGAAGCCCTGGACCTGGACATCGCCCAGCTGCAGGCCCTCCATAACAGAACGCAATGCGCCAAGATCGGCCGGTCCTTCGGTCCTGACCTCGATGGCGGTGCCGCCGCGGAAATCGATTCCGAAATTGAGCCCCAGGGTGAAAAACGCCCCGAGAGATCCCAGTATCAGGGCCACGGACACCAGGAAGGCGGCGAAGCGGACCTTGATGAAGGGGATGTTGGTGTCAGTCGGAATGAGACGGACGAGTGCAAGCGCCATGATCGCCTCCCCTTACATTGCCAGCGTTTTCGGCCGGCTCGTGCGGAGCCAGATCGAAATCAGAAGACGAGAAAATACAAAGGCGGTGAAGACCGAGGTCAGGATGCCCAGGCCCAGCGTCACCGCAAAGCCGCGCACGGGTCCCGCGCCGAGCATGTAGAGCACGGCGGCGGCGATCAGCGTAGTGATGTTGGCGTCCAGAATGGCGGACAGGGCGCGCGAATACCCGGCCTCAAAGGCTGTGGTGACGGTTCGTCCCAGCCTGTACTCCTCCCTGACCCGTTCAAAGATCAGCACATTGGCGTCCACCGCCATGCCGATGGTCAGAACGATGCCGGCAATGCCCGGCAGGGTCAGCGTCGCCTGGAGCCCGGACAGAGCGCCCAGAAGCAGCAGGATGTTCGCCAGCAGCGCCAGGGTCGAGACAATGCCGAAAAAGCCGTAGGCCAGCGCCATGAAGACGATAACGAGGCCAAAGCCGATCAGGACGGCCGTTTCACCACGTGCAACCGAGTCTGCACCGAGAGACGCCGTGACGGTCCGTTGTTCCACCGGGGTCAGACGCGCCGGCAGCGCGCCCGCATTGAGCATGTTGGCGAGGTCGGTCGCCGACTGCATGGTGAAGCCGCCCTCGATGATGCCGGAGCCGCCCGTAATCGGATTTCGGATCACGGGCGCAGAGATGATGGTGTCATCAAGCACGATGGCGAAGCGTCGGCCCCGATTCTGGGTGGTCGCGTCCGCGAACGCGCGGGCGCCCGTCGTGTTGAAACGGAAGTTCACCGCCGGCTGGCCGTTCTGGTCAAAGGCCTGACCGGCGTTGACCAGTTGCTCGCCTGTGACCAGCGGACGGCGCTGGACCGCAAGGAAGGGTTCGCTGGACCGTTCGGAGGGCAGGATCATCACGCCGGGCGGCGTTCGGCCCGTGCCATCGGGATTAATGGTCACGCCCTCTTCCACCATGTGGAAGGTCAGACGCGCGGTCGTCCCGACAATATCGATGATGCGTTGAGGATCGTTTTCGCCCGGCACCTGGACGAGCACGCGGTCCTCGCCCTGACGCGCGATATTGGGCTCGGTGGTGCCGGTGGAGTCCACGCGGCGACGGATGACCTCGATGGACTGGGTCACGGTGCGCTGACGGATGGAGTCCAGGGCCGCCTCGGTAATCGCCATCCGGATGGTGCGATCATCATCGCCCCGGGTGATGGCGAGGGTCTGGTTGAGACCCTGGGCGCCGGTCGCTGTGGTGATCGGCTCGCTCAGCTCCTCCAGCCGCTCCATGGCCCGGTCCATGTCTTCAGGCCGCGACAGGCGGACCAGCACCTGGCCTTCCACTACAGCCGGCGACCCGGACAGCAGGATCGGCGGATCCTGCCGCAGGGCGCTTCGGGCGTCATCCTGCAGGTTTTCCAGACGCTCCTGACGCACTTCATCCATGTCCACCTGGAAGACCAGGTGTGAGCCGCCCCGCAGATCCAGACCCAGATTGATGGTCTGGTGCGGCAGGACCGTGAACACGCCCTTGGGCTCGCCATTGGCGTCCAGACGGACGTTCTCGGGCACGAAATTGGGCAGGGTGAAGAGCAGGCCGATCAGGATGACGAGGGTGACGACCGTCGTCTTCCAGGGAGCGAAATACAGCATGGGGCACTCAAGCGTCCGGCGGCGCCGGGCCCAGGACCCGACGCCGGAATGTCAGTCAGGCCTTAGTCAGCAGACTTGGCGTCGGCGGCGTCATTGGCCGGCTCGGTGCGCGTGCGCACTTCCATGATGGTGTGCTTGAGCACTTTCACCCGGACGCCTTCGGCCAGCTCCACAGTGGCTTCCGCATCGGCCACGCGGGTGACCTTGCCGATCATGCCGCCGGACGTGACGACTTCATCGCCCTTGCGAAGACCTTCCACCATTTCACGGTGCGCCTTGGCTTTCTGTTGCTGCGGCCGGATCAGCAGAAAATAGAAGACCACGAAGATCAGGATGAACGGGGCGAACTGCATGATCATGTAGCCCAGCCCACCTTGGGCGCCGGAGGCGGCGGTGGTGGCAAGAAAGACAGAGTCGGTCGCAGAAAACATGGCGGCTCCGATGAGAACGAGCGGTTTAGGGTTGCCGGAATATATCGGGGTGCGCGCGGCATGCAACAAGACCCGGCGGTACGTCCTCACCGGATTTGCTCAGCCGGGCCCTATCGCGACGGCAAAACCTGCATCGGATCGACCGGGCTGACCCCGCGCCGGACCTCGAAATGCAGGGCGGTGCGGGTTTCCGAACCGGAAGCTCCGGCGTCGGCAATGTGCTGCCCAGCGGTGACCCGGTCGCCCACATTCACCCGCAGGATCGAATTCAGGCCATAGGCCGTCACCCAATTGTTCTCGTGACGAATGAGAACAAGCTCGCCATAGCCCTGCAACTCATTGCCCGCATACACCACTTCTCCATCCGCCGCAGCGCGCACCGGGTCTCCGAGACGCGCGGCGATCCGGATGCCGTCAATGCGGGCGCCCTCAGCGCCGCCATACGGTGTGATCACCTGGCCCTGCAGCGGCCATTGGAAGCTTGGCGCATTCGCGGTCGAGGCGCGAGGCGGCGGGCTGGCCCGTCGCGTCGGCGCGGAGGGCTGGGCGCTGGCGCCGCTGCTGGCCGGCTGGGCCTGTGCGACAACGGACCGCGCCTGTCCGCGCACGGCCAGCTCCTGTCCGGGATAGATCGTGTAAGGCTGACGCAGGCTGTTGAGCCGGGCCAGCTCTTCGGTGCTCATGCCGTGAGCCAGCGCGATGCGATACAGATTATCGCCCCTGCGCACCGTGTAAACGGACGGGCCGGGCAAGCGCACGGTCTGTCCGCGCTGCAGGGTATAGGGTTCACGCAGACCGTTTTCAGCGGCCAGATCCGCGAGGGAAACCCCGCATCGCTGGGCGATGGCGTACAGCGTATCGCCAGACTGAACCGTGAGGCTGCGTCCGCATCCCCCCTGTGCGCGCGCCGCGCCGGAGCCGCCATGCTCGATAGGCGCGGGCGCACGTACAGGAGCAGCGCAAGCGGACACGGCCGCCGCGACGCTCAGTCCCAGCAATATTGTGCGCAGTCTGGGGCGCATGCACCCTGCCCTATCGTGTCCTACGAAGGGGCAGAATGACTTATGAGCGTTAACCGTGTGTTGACTTTAGCTCGCGTCTTCGGGAAGCGGGCTGAGTTCCTCGAAGGTCCCGATCGAGCAGCTGCCGACCGGTGAGTTCATGCCCTGATCCATCACGGTGACGATCTCGCCGCGACACAGTTGCGCGCCCGGAACGCTGTAGCTGAGATAGGTGAAAGGCCGCGTCGCCGCACGGCAGCCGCCATTCACACGCGAGACATAGGCATCCCGGGAATTCGTGGTCACGAGCCAGGCGTCTTCATTGAGCGGCGTGATGTCATCAATGCTTCTCAGCGGAAGACAGGTGCGGGTCTGCCCCGTCAGCTCATAGCCTTCAGGCACGAACGGGACGTCTGACATCGCATCTGACTGCGCCAGGGCGGCGCCGCCCATGACCAGCGATGCGCCAAGAGCCGTCATAGCAGCAACGTATTTCATACCGAGCTCCTTTTCTCCAGGCGGGCCTCGGCCCGCCGCGTCTCCCCCTGCAGGCGAGGTTAACACGAGATGGAGCGAATTGAGAGGGTGATCTTTATGACCGCTAGAGCGCGCGGGCCTCGCCCGGCACGAGCGGCACGAAACGCACGTCAAACAGAGCCGTCTCGCTGAGTTCGCCTGTTTCCGAGCAGTCATAGCGCATCAGGGTCTGAACGGTCCCGTTCTGGACCGGGGCCACGCAAATCCCGCCGGGCTTGAGCTGTTCCAGCAAAGTCTCAGGACGCGAAGCTGCGGCCGCCGTGACAATGATCCGGTCAAACGGCGCCTGTTCAGGCCAGCCGACCGATCCGTCGCCAATACGGGGCACGATGTTGGACAGGCGCAACTGGTGAAACCGGGCCTCAGCCTCCTTGGCGAGGGTGCGGTAGCGCTCCACCGTATAGACCCGGCGCGAGAGGCGCGCGAGCACGGCGGCCTGATAGCCCGAGCCGGTGCCGATCTCGAGCACCTTGCAGCGATCATTGAGCTTGAGCGCCTCCGTCATCGCCGCCACCACGAAGGGCTGGGAGATGGTCTGCCCGCAATCAATGGGCAATGGGCGGTTCTCGAAGGCCTGATCGGCGAAGCCCTGCGGCACGAAGAGTTCGCGCGGGGTGCGCTCGATGGCCATCAGCACCTGCTTGTCCGAGACGCCCGCCCGCCGCAGCGCCATCACAAGCTGGATCATGCGGGTGTCGGGCATGCCGGTCATCAGTCGAGCGTCTCTCCAAGCGCATCCTTGAGTCGGGTCCGGGCCTCGTAATTGGTCAGGTCCAGATGCAGCGGCGTCACCGATATCCGTCCTTCATACACCGCGCGCAGATCCGTGCCGACAGCCGGGTCGGACAGCTTGCCGTTAAAGCCCAGCCAGTAATAGTCACGCCCTCTCAGGTCGGTGCGCGCATCCGCGCGCAGCACCACCTGATCGCGTTGCCCCTGGGCCGTGACTTCCACGCCGGCGACCTTGTCCGGAGCCCGGTCGGGGAAGTTCACATTCAGCAGCGTGTTCTCACTCCAGGGCGTCTCGAGCAAGGCCTTCAGAACCCGTGGCCCATGCTGGCGCGCCGTTTCCCAGCGGATCTTGGCGCGTCCCTCAAAGCCATAGGCCTGGGACAGGGCCACCGAACGCACGCCCATCTGGACGCCATGCATGGCGGCGGCGACCGTGCCGGACATGGTCACGTCCTCGGCGATGTTCTGGCCTGAGTTCACGCCGGAGAGCAGCAGGTCCGGACGCGCATCCTTCATCAGGATGTCCATCGCCATGTGGACGCAATCGGTCGGCGTGCCGGACACCGAATAGCGCCTGTCGTCATACTGGTGCACGCGCAGGGGCGCATTCAGGGTCAGCGCCCGGCCCATGCCGGATTGCTCTTCCGCCGGCGCCACTGTCCAGACATCGTCTGACAGGGTGCGCGCGATCTCTTCGAGCACGCTCAGGCCCGGCGCGTGAATGCCGTCATCATTGACGAGAAGGATGCGCGGCTGGCTCACGGCTGGATCGCCTCGACGCCGCCCATATAGGGGCGCAGCGCCTCAGGGATGTAGACCGAGCCGTCCGCCTGCTGGTGGTTCTCAAGGATCGCGACGAGCGCACGCCCCACCGCCAGCCCCGAGCCGTTCAGCGTGTGCAGGAAGTCGGGCTTCTTCTCGCCCTCCTTGCGATAGCGCGCATTCATGCGGCGCGCCTGGAAGTCGCCGCAGGTCGAGCATGAGCTGATCTCGCGATAGGTGTTCTGGCTCGGCATCCAGACTTCGAGGTCATAGGTGCGACGCGCGGAGAAGCCCATATCGCCCGTGCACAGCTTCATGACGCGATAGGGCAACTCGAGGCGGCGCAGCACTTCCTCGGCGCACTGCGTCATGCGCTCAAGCTCGTCTTCGGACTGCTCGGGCGTGGTGATCGAGACGAGCTCGACCTTCAGGAACTGGTGCATGCGGATCAGACCGCGGGTATCGCGTCCCGCCGAGCCCGCTTCCGAACGGAAGCACGGGGTCAGCGCCGTCATGCGGATCGGGAAGCTGTCTTCGGCATGGATGGAGTCGCGCACGAGATTGGTCAGCGGCACCTCAGCCGTCGGGATCAGCCAGCGATCATCCGTGGTGCGGAACAGGTCTTCCGCAAATTTCGGCAGCTGGCCCGTGCCGAACAGGGCTTCATCGCGCACCATGTAGGGCACCGAGGTTTCGCGATAGCCATGCTCGGTCGTCTGCAGATCGAGCATGAACTGGCCCAACGCACGCTCAAGCCGCGCCAGCGGGCCCTGCAGTACGGCGAAACGGGCGCCGGACATGGCGGCCGCGCGCTCGAAATCAAGGCCCAGGCGCTCACCCACGGTGACGTGATCGACCGGTTCAAAGTCGAAGGCGCGCGGTTCGCCCCAGCCGCGCACTTCCTCGTTGTCATTCTCGTCTGCGCCTTCGGGCACATCCTCCGCGGGACGGTTCGGCAGGGCCGCCAGATGCTGGTTGAGCACTTCCTCGGCCGTGCGCGCCTCCTCGGTCAGGCGTTCCATTTCCGATTTCAGGCTCTCCACCTCGGCGCGCAGAGCGTTGAAACGGTCCTCGTCGCCCTGGGCCTTGGCCTTGCCGATCTCCTTGGACTTTGAATTGCGCTCGGTCTCCACCTCTTGCAGGCGCGTGGTCGCCTCGCGGCGGCGCGCGTCCAGATCGATCAGGCGCTGGGCTTGGGGCTCCAGGCCGCGCTGGGCCATGGCGGCGTCGAAAGCGGCCGGCTCGTCGCGGATCAGGCGGATATCGTGCATGTCAAAACTCAAGGGTCGAACGGGTGAAGGGAACCCGCGTGATACTCGCGCAGGCGCCTATCGTCCACACTTCAAATGGATGTGTCAGCCGCGTGTGCAGCGGCGGATGAAGGACTAGGCGTCCTCGTCCGGCTTACGCTCCACGAGCTTCACAGCGAGGATCGACAGGGCGTACAGCCCGAACATGGCCGCGCCCAGGAAGAGCTGGCTGATCGGGTCCGGCGGGGTCACAAAGGCGGCGAAGGCCGCAATGCCCACCAGCGCAAACTTCCAGAACCGGATCAGATCGCCCGAGGTGATGATCCCCGCCTTGCCCAGAAGCGAGAGCAATACGGGCAGCTGGAAGCTGATGCCGAAGGCGAGCGCCAGCGTGGTGACGAGGTTGAGATATTCCGACACGCGCGTGAGCAGCTGGATGCTCGCGCGGCCCTCCTGCCCGATCTGCTCCTGGCCCAGCGCAAAGCTCATCACGAAGGGCAGGATGACGTAATAGACGAACGCCATCCCCGCCGCGAACAGGATGGGCGAGGCCAGAAGGAAGGGCGCGAAGGCCAGACGCTCATTCTTGTACAGCCCCGGACGCACAAACGCCCAGACCTGATAGGCCAGCATCGGAAAGGCCAGCACGATGGCGCCGAACAGGGCCAGCTTGAGCTTGACGAAGAAGAACTCGAGCGGCGCGGTGAAGATCAATTGCAGATCCAGCGCGTCGCCGCGCACCTGACGGGCCGCATTCTCGAACGGGACCAGCAGCACATTATAGATCCACTCCGCGAAGACGAAGCAGATCACAAAACCGATGACGACGGCGCCCATCTCCCAGATCAGGCGGTCGCGCAGCTCTTCCAGATGCGCCATGAGCGGCGCACGCGAGGCTTCGACCTCGTCTTCATGCTCAAGTTCGGGGGTGGACATCAGCCCTCTCCGGGCTTGCCGGCATCACCGGCGGGCGCGCTCGCCTTCGGCGCTTCAGGATCAGGCGTCAGCGCCTCGCCCCCCTGGGGTTCAGGGTCGTTCATGGGGCGCGCAATGCGCGGGTGCGGACGCTCTTCCATGTCCCGCATCATCTCGCGGTCCGCTTCGAGGAAATCGCGCTCCATTTCCTTGATCGGATTATTGGCCTTCAGAGAATTGATTTCCTTGCGCAATTCGGCGAGTTCGGCCTCGCGGCCAAGCTCGTCAAAGCTGCGCTGGAACTCACGCGCCGTGGCGCGGATCTGGCCGATCATCTTGCCCACCCGGCGCACCATCAATGGCAGGTCCTTGGGCCCCACCACGACCAGCGCCAGAATGACGATGACGATCAGCTCCTGAAAACCAAAGGCCGGGTTCATGGCCTAGCCTCCGGTGCGCTCGTCCTCGCGGGCGGTGGAATTGTCCCGGGATGCGCCCTCGTTGAGCGCCGCCGTGGATTGGGAGGTCGTGGACTTCTCCTCATCCGGGGTGTCGCGCAATCCCTTGCGGAACTCCGTTACGCCCTTGGCCAGATCGCCCATCAGCCCGGAAATCTTGCCGCGGCCGCCAAACAGCAGCACCAGCAGGACGATGACGATCAGAATACCCGTCCAATGCGCACCCATGAGACGCTCTCCTTGCAAACGGTGTCCGAGGCCTGGCGCGTCAGCCGCACACGGGCGCTCAGTTCTCACTTCACTAGAGGATATCCGCGCGCGGGTCCAATAACCCGGTCAGCTCCGCCTCAACATTTCAGTGACAAGACTCTCAGGCGTCCGGATCCTCGCCTTCCAGGAAGTCCATATGGAACTGGGCCGCCTCGTCCTCGCTGAACAGCTCCTCATCGGAATCAGGGATGATCTGCCCGGGCGCCGGTATGGAGAAGTCCGGCGGCAGGCGGCTCGAAAGCAGCCCCGCCGCCTTGAGATCGGACACGCCCGGCAGGTCAGACAGATTGGCCAGCCCGAAATAGTCCATGAAAGCGTCCGTAACGCCATACGTCACCGGACGACCCGGCGTACGCCGACGCCCGCGCAGGCGGATCCACTTCATCTCCAGGAGCTGGTCCAGCGTGCCCTTGGAGACCGCGACGCCGCGGATCTCCTCGATCTCGGCGCGTGTCACCGGCTGGTGGTAGGCGATGATGGCGAGGGTCTCGAGCGCGGCCTGGGACAGCTTGCGCGGCTCCTCGCGCTCGGTGCGCAACAGCCAGCTCAGATCCTCAGCCGTCTGGAAGCGCCAGCGCCCGCCCACCTCGACCAGATTCACCCCGGCATCGGCGTATTTCGATTGCAGCGCATTGATCAGCCCGCGCACATCGGTGTCCTCAGGCAGGCGCGCCCTCAACGTGTCTAGATCAAGCGGCTCGGAGGCCGCGAACAGCAAGGCCTCGACGATCCGCAGCAGGGCCGCGTCATTGTCGATCGCGAGCCGCACGCCGGGCGGACCGTCATCGCCAGCCGGAGCTGACTGCGCCTGCTCACGCAACGCCTTGATCGCCTCGGTGATCGGGTCATCGTCACGCTCAGCCATGACCGGCGCCCTCCCCTGTTTCGGTCAGGCCGGCCGCTTCGGCGACCCGACGCATCCAGATGGGGGCGTAGGTCTCGTCCTGACGCAGACGCACTTCGCCATGTTTGGTGATCTCCAGCGCCGCCAGCAAGGAGGACGCCAGCACCGAATCCTGGCTTGGCGCGTCATAGCCCAGCTCATCCTCGTCAGGCAGCAGCTCGTCGAGCCTCGCCCAGCCGCTTAGCGTTCGCGCGACGCCCGTAAGACGCTTGCGAGCATTCTCCAGGCTGTAAACATTGGGCGATTTGGGCTGGTAGGTGGCGAAGGACTGCCGCTCTCGACGGGTCGCGTAGGCCTTGAGCAGATCATATAGCTCGGCTTCATAGAGCGGCGTCCGGATCGAGCGCACGCCCTCGGGCGCGCCACGGGTAAAGACATCGCGTCCCTGAAGCGGGCGCGCAAACAGCGCATCGCCGGCCGCGCGCATGGCTTCGAGACGACTCAGTCGGAAAGCAAGAGCCGCCGCCATTTCCTCTGGCTCCGGCTCATCGTCGGCCGGTCGCGGCTTGGGCAGCAGAAGACGCGATTTGAGATAGGTCAGCCAGGCCGCCATCACGAGATATTCCGCCGCTATATCAAGGCGGTGGGTGCGGGCCTTGTCGATGAAGAGGAGATACTGGTCAGCCAGCTCCACCATCGAGATGACCGCGAGGTCCACCTTGTTCTTGCGCGCCAGCGCCAAGAGCAGGTGAAGCGGGCCTTCCCAGCCCCCGATATCGAGAATCAGCGCTTCGGTCGCGCCAGCCTCCTTGGCGGCGGAGAATTCATCCTCCTCGAAACCGTCAAACAGGTCGGTCATGACTGAAGCGGCACGCCTCCCTCGGCAAAGAGAGCTTTCAGACGAGTCACGCCTTCGGCGGGATCAAACACGTTCGGGCTGTGCCGGGCGTCAAGCGCCAGTCCAGCCCTTTCCCGCGCCCGACCGGAGAGGTCCGGCGCGGCGTGGGCGACTTCGACCATCTCATCCATCTGGCCATTGCAATGCATGAGAAGCTCACACCCCGCCGCCAGCGCGCGCTCGCCGCGATGGCGCAGAGAGCCTTCCAGCGCCTGCATGGACAGATCATCGGTCATCAGAAGGCCATCAAAGCCAATGGCGCCGCGGATCACCCCGTCGATCACGTCACGCGACTGGGTGGCGGTGTGCTCGCTGTCGATCGCGGCATAGACCACATGGGCGGTCATCGCCATCAGCGCGCCCTTGATGCCCTTGAAGGCTTCAAAATCGCGCGTATAGAGGGTTTCCGCATCTGTCGTCACAACGGGCAGTTCGAGATGACTGTCCGCCGCCGCGCGGCCGTGACCGGGCATATGCTTGATGACGCCCAGCACGCCCTGATCGAGCAGGCCCTCCAGCGCCGCCGTACTCATCTGCGCGACGGGCTCCGGTTCGGTGTGGAAAGCGCGATCGCCAATCACGTCATGGGCGCCGGGCACCGAAAGGTCCGCACAGGGCGCGAAATCCACATCGATCCCGAGTTCAATCAGCTCGTGGGCCAGCAATTGATGGTTCAGCTTCACTGCGGCGAGCGCCAGCTCGGGGGCTCGGTCGTAGAGTTCGCCGAACACCCGGGCCGGCGGGGCGGCGCGCCAGTGCGGCGGACGCAGGCGCTGCACCCGGCCGCCTTCCTGGTCGATGAAAATGGGCGCTTCACGGCCGACCGCATCGCGCAAGGCGCCCGTCAGACGGCGCACCTGCCTGGGGCTGTCCACATTGCGCGCAAACAGGATGAAGCCCCACGGATCCGCATCCCTGAAAAAGGCTTTCTCATCCGGGGTCAGGGTTTCCCCTTCCAGCCCATAAAGCGCTGCCGTCACACTCATCGACGCGCCACCAGGCAGGCTTGGCCCCGTGCGTCCAGGGACGCGCAGAAATTGGCGGCGTCTTCACGCGTGGCGAAGGCGGCGACCCGCAAGCGGTGGAACACGCCGCGATCGCCCAGGTCGGCGCGCTGAATATCCGGCGCGTGTCCCATGGCGAGGTCTGAGAACCGGCTGGTGAACGCCACCCATCCCGCTTCCGCGTCCTCGACCGAGCGGAACGCGCCGATCTGGGCCACATAGGCGCCCTCGACCTGGGCTGCAGGCCGTGATGGCGGTTCTGCCCGCGCGGGGGCGGTCGACGCCGGTTCCGGGTCCGGACGGGCCGGCTCAGCCCGGGCTGGCGCAGGCTCTGGGTCCGGCTGAGGCGCAGCCGGTTGGGGGTCCGAGGGCGCGGGATCATCCAGCGCATCCGCACTGGCGGTCTCCACTTGCAGGGCCGGCATGTCCTGCGCTTGAGGCGCCGGGTCCTGGATCACGGGTTCTTCGGAAACAGTCCGCGCCGGCGGCGTCTCGAGCTCGGCTTCCCCTTCGCTGTTTTCACGCAGCTCATAGGCGGAGAGGTCCTGATCGGGCGCTTCATAACCGCCCGGATCCTCGGGCGCGACGCGATAGGGCTCGGCGTCGGCGGTGATCACGGGGTTCTCACCGCGCTCGCGCACACCCAGCTGGAAGGTGTTGTAAACCACCGCCACGAACAGGACCATGACCACCGCCGAAGCGCCCAGGAACAACCAGCCGCGGCGGTCCTGCTCCTCTTCACGCGCGTCATAGGTGTCATAATCGTCAGGCGGCGGGGCGTACGCCCCGTAACGGGTGTCGTCGTCGGTCATCTCACGTCCCACACCGGAGAGCGTCGCCGTGATTCGGCGATCTATGGCAGGTCAGACCATAGCAAGAGCCGCGAGTGTGAGTCGCCCTGTCAGAAATGATTTTCCACAGACGGGCTCGGCTCAGCCCCAGCCTTCCACATGGAAGAGCTTGCGGTGCTCCTCGATGGCGTAGCGATCGGTCATGCCGGCGATGTAATCGCAAACGACACGCGCCGTCGCCTCCTCCCCGGCCCCGCCCGCTTCGCGCTGCAGCTCGGTCGGCAGCAGCATGGGATCGGACAGGAAGGCCGCAAAGAGATCGCGAACGACCATCTTCCCCTTTTCCTTCATGCGCTTGACCTTGTAGTGCAGGTACATGTTCGCATAGAGGAAGCGCCGCACGGCCGCGAGGCTTTCGGTCATCCCATCAGAAAAGGACACCATGGGCCGGTCCAGACGACGCACGGCTTCAGGACTGTCCGCGCCACTGTCTTTCAGGCGCCGCCGGGTCTCGTCCAGAACATCCGCCACCATCAGGCCGATCATCTCGCGGACCGCCTCGTGGATCAGGATGTTCTCGGAAATATCGGGATAGCGCGCTCGGCAACGACGGAAGACGTCGCCCACCAGCGGCAGGTCCATGAGCTGTTCGATCTTCAGGATGCCCGAGCGCAGCCCGTCATCAATGTCGTGATTGTTGTAGGCGATGTCATCGGACAACGCCGCAATCTGCCCTTCAATGCCGGCATGGGTGTGAAGTTCCAGCGCCTGCCAGCCGGGATAGGCGCGGAACCCCCAGGGCAGCACCTTCGGATCATCGCCCGCCTGCATCAGCGGGCCGTTATGCTTGACCACGCCCTCCAGAGTCTCCCACGCCAGATTGAGCCCCTCGAACTCTGGATAGCGGGTCTCCAGCTTGGTCACGACGCGCAGGGTCTGGGCATTGTGATCAAAGCCCCCGAAATCGACCATGGATTCAGACAGGGCGTCCTCGCCCGAATGACCGAAGGGCGGGTGCCCGAGATCGTGGGCGAGCGCGCTGGCTTCGGCGAGATCCTCATCCACCTGCAGCGCCCGCGCCAGGGTGCGGGCAATCTGGGAAACCTCCAGTGAATGGGTCAGACGGGTCCGATACGCATCACCCTCATGGGCCACAAAGACCTGGGTCTTTTCCTTCAGGCGGCGGAAGGCGCTTGAATGGATGATGCGGTCGCGATCGCGCTGGAAGGCGCTGCGCATCGCGCTTTCGGGCTGAGGGTGGTGACGGCCGCGGCTTTTCGCCGGATCGCAGGCATAAGGGGCGCGCATCGGGGCCATCTCCAGCTCCTGTCACTGTTGAGGTCTTTTTTCAGGCGTCGGGAACGTCCATATACTGATGCGAGGCCGAAACGCCAGCCGTGGAAAGTCAGACGCTCATGAGCACCACCCTCGATACGACGGACATTTCCCTGTCCCCCTCAGCCGCCGCGCAGATCAATGAGATCACGAAGGCGCAAGGCTCGCGCTATCTGCGTCTCTCGGTCGAGGGCGGGGGCTGTTCGGGCTTTTCCTACAAATACGATCTCACCGACGAGGCGCGCGAGGATGATTTGCGCATCGAACGTGACGGAGCCACCGTATTGATCGATCCCATGAGCGTGGAGTTCCTCTCCGGTTCGGTCATCGACTATGTGGACGAGCTGATCGGCGCGAGCTTCCAGATCAAGAATCCCAACGCCACCGCCGCCTGCGGCTGCGGAACCAGCTTCTCGATCTGATCACGTCCGGGTGAACCTGTCGTCTTGATCTGGACATTCGGGCTTGTTTCGCGCTCCCCTGCGAAAAACACGTCAGGGGAGATTTCATGAGCCTTTCGGTCAAAGACGCGCTGCACAAGCGCATTTCCACGCGCGCCTTTCTCGACAAGCCGGTGACTGAAACCGAGCTGCGCGCGCTCATAGACGATGCGCGCTTCGCCGCGTCGGGGGGCAATTTGCAGCCCTGGAAAGTCGTCGCAGTCGCGGGCGAAGCGCGCCAGCGCGTCATGGATGCAGTGTCCAAGAAGCTCGCCGAAAACCCTTTCGATGATGAGGCCGCTTTCCCAGTCTATCCTGAAAAGCTGTGGGAGCCTTATCGCTCGCGTCGGTATGAGCTGGGCGAGGACATGTACGCCCTGATGGGCGTGCCGCGCGAGGACAAGGCGGCGCGCCTGAACTGGTTGATGCAGAACTACCAGTTCTTCGGCGCTCCGGTAGGCCTGTTCTTCCTGATTGATGAACGGATGAACCCCAACCAATGGGCGCATCTGGGCATGTTCATGATGAGCCTGGCGCTCGCCGCCCAGGAACGCGGACTCGCCACCTGTTTTCAGGAAGCCTGGACGCCGCATTGCAAGACTGTCGGCCGGGCGCTGGGCGTTGAAAGCCCCGATCAGGTCTATTGCGGCATGGCGATCGGCTATGCCGATCCCGACGCCGCCGTAAACCAGCTGCGCTCCAAGCGCGCGCCGGTGGACGAGATCGCGCGGTTCGAGGGGTTCTAGAGCGACGCGCCGCAGGTGAAACTGCCGTCGCACACGCTCATGATCAGGGCGAAATAGGCCAGCACGGCGACCACCCAGGCGACAGGCGGAAAGAAGACGAGCCGAATGCCCGTCTTCGGCGCCCTGAAGAGCAGAAAACTGATCCATCCCAGGATCAGTCCCGCCGCCGCGATCACGGGGCCTGCGGACAGGAACAGAAAGGCGGCCAGCGCCGCCTTGTCCACATCGTCCTGACTGAGGACCTGGGAAAAGGTCATCAGATTGGGCAGGTAGAGGCCAAAACTCAGGAAGCCAATGGCGACTGCGACCAGCGTCGCAAGCCCCATCAGAATCACGGTCAAAACCGTGTAGGGTTTCGGCGCGGGCTCATCCGCAAGATCGCGCATCCAGCATCCCCGTTATTCGGGCCCCATTGGTCGGGAGCATCACATGACCTTGTCCGTCGCTTCATGGAACGTCAACTCGATCAAGGCGCGCCTGCCCAATGTGCTCGACTGGCTGAAGGAGGCGAGCCCGGACGTGGCCTGCCTGCAGGAGATCAAGACAGTCGATGAGGGCTTCCCCCGGCTCGAGATCGAGGAGCTCGGATACAATGTCGAGACGGTTGGCCAGAAGACCTATAACGGCGTCGCCCTTCTCTCAAAACGCCCCATCGAAGAGATCAGCCAGCGCGCCCTGCCCGGCGATGATGAGGATGATCAGGCGCGCTATATCGAGGCCGTGATCAGCGCGGACAGCGGCCCGGTCCGCGTCGCCTCGATCTATCTGCCCAATGGCAATCCGGCGCCCGGCCCGAAATACGATTACAAGCTGGCCTGGATGAAGCGCCTTAAGGCGCATGCCCGGTCGCTGCTGGCTTTTGAGGAGCCGGTGATCCTCGCCGGGGACTACAACCTCATTCCGCGAGACAGCGATGTGCATGACGCCGCCGCCTGGGAAGGCGACGCCCTGATCCGCCCTGAAAGCCGGGACGCCTTCGCCGAGATCCTGTGGTTGGGCTATTCCGAAGCCTTCATGCAAGCCGATGGCCGCGCGCACCAGTACACCTTCTGGGATTATCAGGCGGGCGCCTGGCAGAAGAACAACGGCATCCGCATCGATCATCTGCTGCTGAGCCCGCAAGCGGCGGATCGTCTGAAAGCGGTCGAGATCGCCAAGGATGTGCGCGGCAAGGAAAAAGCCTCTGACCACGTCCCGTTCGTGGGCGTGTTCGATCTGTGAGTCAGCCCGCACAGACCCTCGCCGCCATCACCTATCTGGTGGCCGATTATGACGAGGCCATCGACTGGTTCACACGCGCGCTGGGCTTTGAGCTGATTAGCGATCAGGACCTGGGCGAGGGCAAACGCTGGGTCGAGATCGGCGCCGGGGATGGCGGCGTGAAGCTCCTGCTCGCCAGAGCCAGAGGCGTCCAGCAGGTCGCGGCCATTGGCGCCAGTGCAGGCGACCGTGTCGGTTTCTTCCTGCATACGACCGACCTTGAGACCAAACGCGCCCGGATGGAGCATGAAGGCGTCCGGTTCGAGGAAGCCACGCGGCACGAACCCTACGGCAAGGTGGCTGTCTTCAGGGACCTTTACGGCAATCGCTGGGATCTGCTGGAGCCAACGGCCTAGAGGACGCCCCCGCCCTCGCTCGGCGGTTCGAGCACGGTGTTGATGATATCGTCGATCATCGAGAACTCGCCGTGCAAGCTGGCGATGCGGCCATGATCGGTGAGCGGCTTGAACATGGAGCCCGCCTCGAACTTGTTTCCAGTTTCCGCAACGATCAGCAATTCGCCCCGCCCGGCGCCCTCGCCCAGCTTCTCGTCAAAAACACAGCGGACATTCTTGCCCTTCAGCACGCGCTCCAGCTTGAGCAGTCGCTCCATGAAGGATGGGGTCAGCAGATAGCGCGCCATCACCTGATCGGTGCCATAGACCTCGAACGCCTTCTCGAAAGTCGGATCCACCAGACCGATCCGCTCAAGCTTCTGGCCGCCAAACGTCTTTTTCGCCCAGCCTTCCAATGCGTTGAAAATGCCGGCGTCCCGGGTCACCAGCGTGACGCCCTCCACGGTCCGAGGGAAATTGATCCGGATCAGGACGCCGCGAAACACCGTGACGTAATAGGTGCGTTTCTTGGTCCGGCGTTTCTGTTCGAGATGGGCCTCATACAGATCGAAATCTGCGCCGTGCGCCTCGCCTGAGAAGTGATCCTCGAAGCTGCGCCGGTCATAACCGGGAAGCAGGTCATGCTCACGGAAGGCGTTAAAGCGGATCGGGTCCTGAACCTCGGCGCGATAGCGCATGCCGAAGGCTTCCGCAAAACGGTCATTGAGGCCTGTCTTGACCGTCTTGCGCAATCTGTTGAGCGGCTGGTTGCCCCAGACAAGACCCAGGACGAAGATCACCCCGCCCCCGATCATCATGACGGGCGGCGGCCAGGACGCAGCCACGCAGACCAGAACGAAGGCCGCCGCCACGACCAGCCCAAGCACCAGCCCCTTGTAACACTGCGCCACCGCGGACTTTCGCTCGCTTTCAAGGCTCTCAAGCCAGGGAGTCAGGTCGGCTATCGCCTGGTTCAGATCACGCATGGGCAGCTCGTTTACAGAGAGGGGCCAAAGAAAACGGGCGCCGTGACACGGCGCCCGTTTCATATGTCAGATCCTGCGCAAGACCGGTTAGCGGCCGCGGCGCGCAATCCGTTCGATCTCGGCCTGCACCTTCTCTTCCACGATGGAGGGCAGGTTTTCGTCGAGCCATTGCTTGAGCATCGGACGCATCAGTTCGCGCACAATGCCTTCCAGAGTCTGGCCCTGCTGGGATGAGACGCGCAGATTCTCCGACAGGGCCGCGAACATGCCTGCAGCCGCGGAGGCCGGAGCGGCGTCGATGAGGCTGTCCTCCTCGGGCTCCTCCTCAGGCTCCGCGTCAAACTCGACTTCCGGCTCGGGTTCGGGATCCGGCTCGCGGTCCATGATCATGAGATCATCGGCCACGTCCATCGGCTCGTCTTCATCCTCGACACGCTCGGTCAGCTCCAGCGCGTCATCCATGTCCATTTCCGGTTCCGGCTCGGGTTCGGGCTCCGGTTCGGCCTCGAACTCGACTTCAGGTTCCGGCTCAGGCTCGGGTTCCGGCTCGGCCTCGAACTCGGGCTCAGGCTCCGGCGCAGGCTCCTCCGCCTCGGCTTCGGCCTCTTCAGCCTTCGGCTCTTCTTCGTCTTCGTTAATGATACGGCGAATGGAGGCGAGGATTTCCTCCATCGTCGGTTCTTGGTCGGTATCCTGAGCCATAGAGACGTCCTTCGTCCGTCGAGGGGTAAACGGCGGCGCACAGGTTAGGCGCGGCAAGCCTTGGCTGTCCAGCACCCTTCCTTGATTTCCAATGGTCTAATTCCAGGGCGTTAAGTCGAAGTTAGCCCCACGAGCTTCTTCAAAACGCGACCGCACATCTTCCGCCTCGACCGGCAGCCCCAGGCTCTGGGCGTCAAGCTGGCCCATCGCCTGCAGAAGCGCATAGCTGGCCACCGTCAAGTCACGCTCGGCGCGCACCAGTTCAAGACGGGAGTTCAGCAATTCCTGCTCGGCGTTAAGCACGTCCAGGGTCGTGCGAAGGCCCACAAGCGCCTCCTGCTCAACCCCTTCAAAGGCGATTTCGTTGGCGCGAACAGCCTCGCGGCTGGATTCGATGACCGCCAGAGCCGCCAGATAATTGTTCCACGCATTGGTGGCGCCCTCGATGACCTGACGACGCACCGTCAGCCCCGACAGACGCGCCTGATCGGCCGCCGCGCGCGCCTCTCTCACATTCGAGCGGTTCAGCCCCCCGGTGAAAATCGGCATGGTCACATTGGCCGTGATCGAGGCTGTGCCGCGGCCCTGACCGGAGAAGTCACTTTCGCGCCCCTCGGACACAGAAGCGCGCAGACCGATTTCCGGCAGTTGCGCGCCGCGGGCGACCCGGACGCCATATTCCGCCGCCTGCTCGGCGTACTGGGCCGCCAGCAGGTCGGGATTGCGGTTGATCGCCACTTCGGCGGCGTCGGCGAATTCTGCGGGCACCTGCTCGGACGGGCCGGCATTGTCAGGCTCCACAGGATCGACCCCGGTCACGCGCGCATAGCCCGCGCGGGACGCTGCGAGGGCGGCCTGAGCTGCGGAAAGCTGGGCGCGAGCGCCAGACAGGCGCGCCTCGGCCTGGGCGACATCAGTGCGGGTGATCTCACCCACTTCAAACCGGTCGCGGGCGGCGCGCAGCTGCTCGGCCAGCACTTCGACGTTATTGCTGCGAATGGCGACAACCTGCTGGTCGCGCACCACATTCATGTGGGCGCTTACAGCATCGAGCAGCACCGACTGTTCGGTCGAGCGCAATTGCTGGCGCGCGGCTTCAATCCGCGCCAGCGAGGCGTCGATGGAGCCGCGCGTCCGGCCGCCCCGGTAGATGGACTGGTTCAGCGTCAGCCCATAGCTGGAGGAATCGTTCTCCGGAGCCCCGCCCCAGGTATCGACCGTTTCACCCACGGACCCGGTCGCCGACAGGCTGGGCAGCAAGCCCGCGCGCGCCTGGAAATACCCCTCTTCAGACTGACGCAGGCTGGCGCGCTGAGCGCCGAGCGTGGGGTTGGATTCATAGGCGGCGGCGAGCGTCTCGTTCAGAGACTGGGCCTGCGCCAGTCCCCACGGCGCAAGACCTGCAGACAGAACCGACAGTGCGGCGGCGCACAGAAAACGTTTCATGGGGCGTCCCTCTTGACCATCCCTTGCGCAAAAACGCGCAATCCCGACACGCCTTCTTATACGGCGCTCGGCGTGCGGTGTACGGTGCAAAATGTCACCCTAGCCATACGGTTCTGTAACAGACCGCTCTAGAAGGCGAATTTTGCTTCCGGCTCGAAACCCGGCAGATAGGGCGCGGTCGTGTCGAACACGCTCCGGTCACCCACGGAAGTCTGCGCTTTGGTATAGATACGCGCCTGCCCGACAGTTCCGTCGCGAACGATCACAGCCAGCCGCCCGCCGACAGCGAGCTGGTCAAGCCAGGCCTGTGCAGGCTCAGCAACGGCGCCGTTGACGATGATCACGTCAAACGGGCCCTGTCCGGGCACGCCCTTGGACAGGTCCCCCTCGACCACGACCGCATTGTCGGTCTCGATGGCGTTGAGGGCGTCGGTCGCCTTCTCGACAAGACCGAGATCCTTCTGCTCCAGGCCAACGACGGTCTCCGCCATGCGCGCCAGAACCGCGGTCGAATAGCCACGGCCGCAGGCCACATCAAGAACCACGTCCGTGCGGCGGATATCGGCCGCCTGGATCAGCTTGGCGAGATCACGCGGGGTGAGCATGAAGCGGCCTTCCGCCACTTTCGCCTCGATGTCGGCATAGGCTTTGGCCGATTGCGACTTGGGCAGGAAGCGCTCGCGCGGAATGTCGGCCATCGCGTCCTGAATACGATGATCGGTGACATCGTTCGGACGAATCTGGCTGTTGACCATGGCGAGGCGGGCGGTCTCGAATTCGGACATGGCGCGACGGCGTCCCCTTGTTGAATCTGCGGGCCGCTTATATCGCGCCCGCTTTCAGACCTGCAAGGCCAAGAGACGCCCCTGCGGCGCCAGGCCACTGCAATATTGTACAGCACAAGCTGTCAAAGCCCCCTCAAACCGCGTTGCGGGCGCCTTCGCGCTTTTGTATAGATGGCGACCCACCACACGGCGGCGCTATGGCGGAGTGGTGACGCAGCGGATTGCAAATCCGTGTACCCCGGTTCGATTCCGGGTGGCGCCTCCACCCTCTCCCACGAAACGCCCCTCAGCGGTCCCGCAGGGCTGACGACTATTCCGCGGCTTGCGCGTGCGGATGATCCAGAACGCCTGCCTTGACCAGTTCAGGCTTGAGACGCCCCGTGAACGCCAGCGCCGTCATCCGGTAATCACTGATGAACGACCAGAACGGGTGAATGAAGGTCGCCGGCTTGTTGCGCTCGATAAAGGCGTGGCTGACCCAGGCGAAACCATATCCCGTCAGCGGCCAGAGCAAAATCGCCCACCAGGTCTGCGTGACCAGAGCGGCGGCGAGAATCGCCGTACCAATCACCGTACCGGCGTAATGCATGTAGCGCGTGCCCGCCTCGGCGTGCTCACGAAGGTAAAAGGGCCAGAATTCCTGGTAGCTGGCGCTGCGCTCGGCCATGACGACCTCCCCGTCTGCTTTGTTTTAAAGGCAAAGTATCACAGGGCCGGGCTTTCCGCGAGCAGATCGGAGTCTGTGGGGAAATGTGGAGAATTTCCATTAACGTTAGGCCGTTGTTAACTCCCGACTCAGTATTTGTTTACCCGTCTTCCTTCGAAGACACCCCACCATCCACCCAATGCCTTTTCGGGAGCTTCCGGGCTCCCGATTTTTTTTGCCTGCACCGCGGCGAACTGAAACGAAACTGCATCGGGCTGCACTCAGCCGCTTGATCGCGTCCAACGCCATGGATATACACACCACCTCATCGCTGATGAACGTTCCTCGGTAGCTCAGTTGGTAGAGCAAGCGACTGTTAATCGCTGGGTCGGCGGTTCGAGCCCGTCCCGAGGAGCCATCAGCGGCGATGACCTCTCAAAGAGTGTGAGCTGCAAGCCCCGCCTTGATCCTCAAGGCGGGGCTGCTCGCATCTGAGCCCCCTCAATTCGCCATGCGCGCAAAAGAAAAGGGACGCCCATGGCGCCCCTTCCCTCATGCAGAGTCGTGTCTCAGGTCCTAGCTGACCATGCGCACCGAATCCGTGGGCGCATCCCAGGGCAGGTGGTGCTCCTTGAGGACGGCCATATTGTCCGCCGAGATGATTCGCGGCTTTGATTCATAGCCCAGAAGCTCGGACGGCTCGGAGTCACAATTCCGCGCCAGGAGCAGGATCTCGGCAGACGTGAAGTTCGACATGCCGCGCGCCAGCTCTTCGCCCGCTTCATCATAGATGTGCAGCACATCGCCCTTGTTGAACTCGCCCTGCACCGACACCACAGCCTCACGACCGATATCGGTGCGATCCTTGCGCAGCTGCTTGGCGGTTTCCTCGTCGACCACGAGCCCGCCCGCCTGCTGCAGGCGGTCCGTAAGCCAGATCGCCCAGGAGCTGTCGGGATCGCCCAGCGCCACGCATTTGGTGTGACGGCGCTCATCCTTGAGAAGCGCCGAGACGGGGCGGTCCACTTCACCCTGACCGATGATCGTTTCCACGCCAGCGTTCTGCGCCATGTTCGCGGCGCGCATCTTGGTCAGCATGCCGCCCGTGCCGAGCGCGCTGACCGAGCTGGTCACCTCGAGATATTCGGACACGTCCTCGACGACCGGCACGTGCTGGGCGCCTTCTTCTTCCGGATTGCGGTCATACAGACCATCCACGCTCGTCAGGATCACCAGCTGGTCGGCCTGGACCATCTGGGCCACCTTGGCGGCCAGACGGTCATTATCACCCACCTTCAACTCCTGGGTCGTGACCGAGTCGTTTTCATTCACGATGGGCATGACGCCATGCTCGATCAGCCGGGTGATGGTGTTCTTGGTGTTCAGGAAGCGGCGACGATCCTCAAGATCATCCAGCGTCACCAGCACCTGAGCAATGTCGAACCCGTACTCAAGGGCAATCTGCTTGTAGGCGTTCATCAGGAGGGGTTGCCCGCAGGCGGCGGCCGCCTGCTTGTCCAGCAGACCCGCCTCTTCCGGCGCCACGCCAATGGTCGACAGGCCGATCGCCACGGAGCCCGACGAGGTCAGGACCACGTCAATGCCCTCTTCGCGCAACCGGGCGACATCCTCCATCACCCCGTGCATGAAGGCGTAGCGCAGGGTGAGATGCTCCTCGTTTGCGAGCAGCGATGAGCCGATTTTAACAACGACGCGTTGGCGATCTGACAAAACAATACCTCTCCTGTGACGCGGCGCAGCATGCCGCTCAGACGGGGGAAACATACTTTTTGTTCGAAATAATTCAAGGGCAGACACCCTGAAATTCCACCCCCGCAAAAGGGCTTTAAAAGCGTAGTTTACAGGGTGTTTCAGCGCCTAAACTCTGCATCGAGTTGAAAAAGCTTACTTCGTCATCTAAATGATGCGGCGTCGCGTCATACTGGATTGACGCACATGTGTTGCATAGCGGAGACGGAGGCATCGTGCGCTGGAATTTGATTATGGTCGGATGCGGAAACATGGGCGGCGCCCTGCTTTCGCGGTGGATCAAACTTGGCGGCGTCGGCGTGACGGTCGTCGATCCGGGCGAACCCAAACTGCCCCTTGGGGCGAAATGGGTGAAGTCGGTGGATGATCTGCCCCAGGATGAGCGCTTCGACGCCATGATCCTGGCCGTGAAACCCCAGCTGATCGATGTCGCCATCCCGCCCGCCGCCAGGTTCGTGAAAGAGGGCGGATGCGTGGTTTCAATTGCAGCCGGCGCCTCCGCCGCCAAGGTTTCCGAAGCCGCCGGCGGGGTCAGCGCCCTGCGCCTGATGCCGAACATGCCCGCGCGTGTGGGACGCGGCGTCAGCGGGCTTTTCGCCGACAGCCAAGCCACTAAGGAGCACCGTGAACTCGGGACCGTTCTGGGCGAAGCCGTCGGCGAGGCGATCTGGCTTGAGGACGAAGACCAGATCGACCGCATCACCGCCGCCGCCGGCAGCGGGCCGGGCTATGTTTTCGAATTCGCCCGCACCTACCAGAAGGCGGTCGAAGCGCAGGGCTTTGACCCGAAAGACGCCCGTCGCCTCGTCATCGAGACGCTGGCAGGCTGCATGGCTCTCGCGCTTGAAGACGAAGCCGGGTTTGAAGACCTGCGCAACTCGATCATGAGCAAGGGCGGCACCACAGCGGCCGGCGTCAATGCTCTCAATGGCGACGGCGTTCTGGATGAACGCCTGAACGCCGCGCTCGACGCCGCCTATTCCCGTGCAGTGGAACTGCGCGGATAAGCTTTAACTCGCACGCCCCCGATAACAGACGCTACAAAGGAGCCAGCCACCGTATGACCGCTGTTCTCAGCCGGATGAATGACATGACCGACACCAACGACGTCACCGCCTATGTGAACGAGCTGGGCCGTCGCGCCGCGACCGCCGCCCGCTCTCTCGCCTCTGCCTCGACAGAGCGCAAGAACACGGCGCTGACGGCCGCCGCCCAGGCCCTGCGCGACAATTGCGGACGGCTGCTCGAAGCGAACGCCAAGGATGTCGACAGCGTCAAGGCTGCGGGCAAGCCCGCCGCCTTTATCGACCGTCTGATCCTGGATGAAGAACGGGTGGGCGCCATTGCGGATGCGCTGGACAAGATCGCCGAGCTGCCCGACCCGGTGGGTCGCGTTCTGCACACGACGGAACGCCCGAACGGGCTGACCATCGAGCGGGTCGCAACGCCTTTGGGCGTGATCGGCATGATCTATGAAAGCCGCCCCAATGTGGGCGCGGACGCCGGCGCTCTCTGCCTGAAATCGGGCAATGCCGTCATCCTGCGCGGCGGCTCGGAGAGTCTGAACTCCACCCGCGTGATCGTCGAATGTCTCGCCAAGGGTCTGGAAGCAGCCGATCTGCCGCTCGATTGCATCCAGATGATCGACACCACCGACCGCGACGCGGTGCAGGCGCTGCTGACCTGCGCGGATTACGTGGACCTTGTGATTCCGCGTGGCGGCAAGGGTCTTGTCTCTCTGGTGCGCGATCAGGCGCGGGTGCCGACCCTGCTGCACCTGGATGGCAACTGTCACACCTATGTGCATGCAGCGGCGGATCTGACCAAGGCGGCGGCGATCATCAAGAACGCCAAGCTGCGTCGCACCGGCATCTGCGGCGCCACGGAGAGCCTTGTCGTGGACCGCAAGGTCGCCAAGGACTTCCTGCCGATGGCCATGGACGCCCTCGGCGATTGCGAAGTGCGCGGCGAAGCCGAAGCGCGCGAGATCGATTCCCGGATCAAGCCGGCGACGGACGAGGACTTCTACACCGAGTATCTCGACACCATCCTGTCGGTGAAGCTGGTGGACGGTCCGGACGAGGCCATTCCGTTCGTCTCAGAGCACTCTTCCGCCCACACCGACGCCATCGTCACCGAGGATGCGCAAGTGGCCGAACGCTTTCTGAACGAGATCGACTCAGCCGTGGTGATGCACAACGCCTCCACCCAGTTCTCCGATGGCGGCGAGTTCGGCATGGGCGCTGAGATCGGCATCGCAACGGGCAAAATGCACGCGCGGGGTCCGGTGGGGCTGGAGCAACTGACCAGCTTCAAATACCGTGTCCGCGGCAACGGCCAGACCCGGCCGTAAGCCCAAAAAACATAGATTAATCGAACCCATTAACGCGTTCACTCGGGGGCCAATATGCAAGTTGAAGCGCTTGTATCGCTTGCGGGGTATTTTGTCCTGATGCTGGGCATCGGGCTCTATGCCTACAAGAAATCTACTGATGACGTGTCCGGCTACATGCTGGGCGGGCGTCAACTTCACCCGGCGGTCGGCGCGCTCTCTGCGGGCGCGTCCGACATGTCGGGCTGGATGCTGATGGGCTTGCCGGGGGCGGTGTACGTCTCTGGCCTCGGCGCAGCCTGGATCGCGGTAGGCCTCGTTATCGGGGCGTATTTCAACTATCTGCTCGTGGCTCCGCGCCTGCGCGTCTACACCGAGGTCGCTGACGACGCGATCACCATTCCGGACTATTTCGAGAAGCGCTTCCACGACAATACGCGCGTGCTGCGCATCCTGTCGTCCGTGGTGATCGTGATCTTCTTCACCCTCTACACCTCGTCGGGCGTGGTCGCGGGCGGCAAGCTGTTTGAAGCCAGCTTCGGCCTTGATTACCGTCTGGGCCTGTTCCTGACCGCCGGCGTGGTGATCGCCTACACCCTGTTCGGCGGTTTCCTGGCGGTGAGCCTGACCGACTTTGTCCAGGGCGTGATCATGTTCATCGCCCTGATCATGGTGCCCATCGTCGCCTTCACGCAGCTGGGCGGGCTCGGCGATATCGTGGAGACCACGAATGCGGTCTCCGACGTGCCCCATTACCTCTCGATGATACCGGACCCGCTCACCTCCATGAGCATACTGGGCATCATTTCGGCGATGAGCTGGGGGCTGGGCTATTTCGGTCAGCCGCACATCATCGTGCGCTTCATGGCGATCCGCACCCTCAAGGATGTCGCCGTGGCGCGCTGGATCGGCATGAGCTGGATGATCGTCACGGTCATCGGCGCGGTGCTGACGGGCATTTTCGGTCTCGCCTTCGTCACCCAGAACGGCGCGGTGATCGAACAGGCCCATATCGAGTTCACCGATCCCGAAACCATCTTCATCCTGATGAGCCAGATCCTGTTCCACCCGCTGGTGGGCGGCTTCCTGCTGGCGGCGATCCTGGCGGCGATCATGTCCACCATCTCCAGCCAGCTTCTGGTGTCCTCAAGCTCGCTGACGGAGGACTTCTACAAGACCTTCCTGCGTCGCAACGCCAGCCAGAAGGAGCTCGTGCTGATCGGTCGCCTTTCGGTTCTGGTCGTGTCGCTGGTGGCCATCGCGCTCGCCTTTGACCGGTCGAGCTCGATCCTCGATCTGGTGTCCAACGCCTGGGCCGGTTTCGGCGCCGCGTTTGGTCCGCTGATCCTGTTCAGCCTGTATCGCCGCAATATGAGCCGTTCGGCCGCGATCGCCGGCATGGTGGTCGGCGCGCTTGTGGTGCTGTTCTGGCTGTATGCGCCCATCACAATCGGCGGCAACTCGCTGTCCTCGATCATGTACGAGATGGTGCCCGGCTTCATCGCCTCCACCCTCGCCATCCTGATCACGGACGCGGTCACCAAGCCGCCGCGCGGCAAGGTGAAGGAGCAATATGAGGCGATGGAAGCCCATATCGAGGAACACGGCTAAGGCGAGAGCCCATAGCTGTCACCTGAAACGCCGGCCTCGATGAGGCCGGCGTTTTCATGTTCAGGGTCTAACACTCATCACCGCGTCAGACCGCCACATTGCAGCAAACATCGCTGGACACCATATCATTTATCAATTATCGAAACTGATAATAAATGAGGCCAACATGACCATCGGACGCGCAGTCACCCTTCTGGCCGGGACCATGATCCTGGTCTCCCTTCTGCTGTCACAGCTCTACAGCCCGTACTGGCTGTTGCTGACGGCGTTCGTGGGGCTGAACCTTGTCCAGTCCAGCTTCACGGGCTTTTGTCCCGCCGCCATGATCTTCAAGCTCATGGGGGTGAAGCCTGGCGGCGCCTTTTCCTAGAAGGTTCGCCCCAGTCGTCAGGCGAGAAGCCCCGGCGTCCCCCACGCCGGGGTTTTTCTTGTCCGCCGTCAGGCTTGACTGTCGCGCACCTTGGTGATGCCCAGCATGTCCAGCATCATGCGCTCATAGAAGGGTTCGCTGACCCCGCGACGCATCTTGCCCATGAAATAGCCTTCGAACGCCGCTTTCGCCATGTGCACCCAGCGCCCTTCCATGGCCCAGTTCACATTGCGCGGCGGGATTTGCGGCATGGCGACGAAGGCGACTCCGCCATCGCCGAAGTCCGCGATGCAGACCGCGTTCCAGGTGGATTCATGCTTCATCGGGCGCCCGTCAATCAGGGCGCGGATATTCTGCGCGGCGGCGCGCACCATGGATTCGATCATGAAACCGGTCTTCGGCACGCCGACTGGCACCGGATAGCTCGCCACCGGCGGGATCGCGACGCAGACGCCGACCGAGAAGATGTTCGGCCAGTTTGGATTCTGCTGATGGCGATCCACCAGCACGAAACCCTTCTCGTTCACCAGCCCCTCGACGCCGAAGACCGCATCCACGCCCTTGAAGGCTGGCAGCACCATGGAATGCTTGAAGGGCAGCGCGTGTGTCTCGACAACCTCGCCCTTGCGGCCAACCTCCTCCACATGCATCAGCCCCGCCTCCACTTTGGTGATGCGAGCGGAGGTGATGAACCGGATCGACCGCTGGCGAAGCTCATGCTCCAGCAGCCCCTTGGTGTCGCCGACCCCGTCCAGGCCCAGATGGCCGATATAGGGTTCCGAGGTCACGAAGGTCATGGGCACCTGATCGCGGATCTTCTTGCGCCGCAGATCGGTTTCCAGCGTGAAGACATGCTCGTAGGCCGGACCGAAGCAGGACGCGCCCTGAACTGCTCCGACAATGACCGGTCCGGGGTCCGCGACCAGCCTTTGCCAATCTTCATAGGCCGTCTCGGCATGGTTCACATGGCAGACCGACTGGGTGTGGCCGCCATGGGGCCCCAGCCCTTCAATGGCGTCGAAATCCAGCTTGGGTCCGGTGGCGATGACCAGATAGTCGTAATGCACGCTCTCGCCATTGCTCAGGGCGATTTCATTGCGCTCGGGATGGACCTTGCTGGCGGCGGAATGGATGAACGCGATGCCGCGCTTTTTCAGCAAGGGGCCCAACTCGATCTTGATCTGCTCGGCCTCGCGCCAGCCCACCGCCACCCAGGGGTTGGAGGGGGTGAAGTGAAAGGTCGCTGAATCGCTGATCACCGTGATGGTGTCCGACTTGCGCATCTGTTCGCGCGCTTCGAACGCCATGGGCAAACCGCCCAGTCCGGCGCCCAGAATTACGATATCCGCCATGTCATGCCTCCCGATCCCTGCGTCGCTTCCAGATGAAGGCGCATCTGTTTTGGGAAAGCATCGACCTCGTGGCCCGGCAGCGCCATTAGGCAGATCGTCGCATATCAATTATCGAAAGTGTATAGGGTTAGAAGGAGCCGCCCACATGCAGGAAGACGCCGCCTGCTCCCTCCTCTCCCACGCCGCCGCCCAGGATCACCGGCCCCAAGACGGTGTCGAGCCCCAGATAGACTGCGCCGGAATAGGTCGCGCCGGCCTCCCCCGGCCCCAAAATGTCCAGCTCCACATGGGCCGCCTCCAGAAGGAGGCCCACATAGACCGGCATGTTGAAGACGGCGCCCGTCCGGTCGAGACGCTGATACGCCTCGAGCGACCCATAGACATAGCCGTTGGTCGGAATGGCGTTCTGGGCATAGGCGGAGAGGGACCGGAAGCCGCCCAGCGTGATCAGGTCTATGGGATCGTCATTCGCGTTGCGAACCTCGCCGGCGCGCACGCTGGCCAGAAGATGGCTCTGACCCAGTGCGAAGGCGCGCAGAGCGGAGGCCTGAAGCTGGACGGTGTCCGAGCCCTCATCCCCGATGCTGTAAAGCTGGAACGCCTCACCGCTCAGCGCCATGCCGTGCGTCGGCCAGCTCACATGATCCAGCGTATCCACGCGCACCCCGCCTCCGAAGCCGGCCAGGGTGTAGACCAGAGGATCGAGCTCGCCGAGCAGGGACACCTTGCTTTCCGTGCGTCCTCGCCGCATCTCGCCGCCCGCATAGACCACCCCCCAATCTCCCAGCTCGCGCCCGAAACGCAGGCGAGCCCCGGCCTTCTGATCCCAGAACTCGGCGACGCGCAGATCCCCGATATTGAGCGGGATCTGCTCGCCTTCATAATAAAGGCTCGGCTCGTAGAAATAGCGCCCGGCTGCGCCGAAAGGCTGCTGAAGCACGGCTTCAAGCCCGTTGGTCGTGCCGAGCTCAAGCGACAGGCTGAAATCGCCTCCATGATGGGAAAAGGGGCGTCGCGAATAGCGCGCCAGCACCGAGAAGGTGGAATCTCCTGCAAACGTATTGGACAGGCGCACGCCGCCCTCGAGCTGGGAGCGCCCGATATCACGCTCATCCACCATCAGGACGAGCCCCTGCCCGTCCTGCGCCAGATCCGCCTCTCCCAGCGCACCGAACGCCGTCAGGGCATTCAGACGCCGCGACAGCAGAGCCTCGTCATCCTCCAGCGCCGGGCGCACATTGGCGCGCGCGCTCAGCAGCGTGTCGTTCAGAGGCGTGTTATTGATCACCCGCAACTCCGCATCCGCCATCTGGGCGGGATGGGTGCGCGCGATGTCCCTGGTCCGGCGGGGCGCCGCCAGATCCGCTATGGCGCGCAGCCGGGTCTCATGGCGCCGGGCTTCCTGCTCGCCGGCCGCCACGCCACGAGATGCGCGCTCGAACGTGGTGGTGCTCAAGCCCTCAAGGGAGGGCGACAGCAGCAGGTCATCGCCGTCCAGGCGCGCCACATCCTCCTGCCGATTGCGCCAGACCGAGACGCGGATCAGCTGTTGCAGTGTGTCCGCCATGGACGGGGAGGCCGTGGGCGCTGGCGGTTCGACCGTGGTGTCGATCGCGATGATGATGTCCGCGCCCATCGCCTGAGCCATCTGCACGGGCAATTGCGCGGCCATACCGCCATCCACATACAGCGCGCCATCGATCTCACGCGGCTGAAAGGCGCCCGGCACGGCCATGCTGGCGAGCATGGCCTGCACGAGATCGCCCGAGGACAGCGCCACCGGGTCACCAGTCGCGAAATCCGTCACCACGGCCCGATAAGGCACGGCGAGCGCATCGAAGTCGGCATCCAGCGGCACGTGGAAGGTCAGTTGCCGGAAATGGCGGCGTAGCCCCCGCATGGAGCGTATGCCGCCGGGCAATCGGATGCCGTCATCGCCCAGCCCGATCAGCGCGCCGGTCAGATAGTCCGCCGAGCGTTCAGACTGCAGATAGGACTGGTCCTCACGCGGCGGGCGTCCGCCGAGCACCTCGGCCCAGTCGGTATAAACGAAGATGTCCGCGATTTCGGCGGCGGAATATCCGGAGGCGTACAGACCACCGACGACCGCCCCCATGGAGGTGCCGACCACGCAGTGAACCGGCACGCCAAGCTCCTCGATCACCTTCAGGGCGCCGATCTGGGTGCTGGCCAGCGCTCCGCCGCCGCTGAGCACCAGCGCCACATCCGGCCCGTCGGCATCATCAAAATCGCAAGCCTGGGCGGACATGGTGAAAGATGTCGCCAGCAACAGACCGCTCAGAGCGGCCCTGAAGAAAGATAAACTCATGGTGTGCGTCCCCGCCTCGGCCTGCGTCCCGACAGGCCGGGCAGGTTCTTATGCACGAATCCGGCGAAAAAGCGGCCTGCCGGAAAACAGGCGAATCACGCCAGCTCGCCTGCCTCCGCCTGACGTCGCCACATAGCGGCGTAGCGCCCCTCACGGCCAAGCAGGGCGGCATGATCGCCCTGCTCTGCAACATGACCGTCTTCCAGAACGATGATCTGGTCCGCCTTGGCGATGGTGGACAGGCGATGCGCCACCGCAATGGTGGTGCGCCCGCGCGCGGCCTCGGCCAGGGCGGCCTGAACCTCGCTCTCGGTCTCGGAATCCAGCGCCGATGTGGCTTCATCGAGAATGAGAATGGGCGGGTTCTTCAGGATCGCCCGGGCGACGCCCACCCGCTGCTTCTCGCCGCCGGAAAGCTTCAGCCCCCGCTCACCGACCCGGGTCTCAAGACCCTTGGGCAAGGAGCGGACGAAATCGCCCAGCCGCGCCCGCTCGACCGCATCCCAGAGCGCGTCCTCATCCGCTTCGGGATGACCATACAGGATGTTCTCGCGCAGGGTGTCGTTGAACAGGACCACATCCTGCGGCACCAGCCCCAAGGCGTTACGCAGGCTCGACTGGGTGACGCCGGCAATGTCCTGACCGTCGATCAGCACCCGGCCTTCATCCGGGTCATAGAAGCGGAACAGGAGGCGCAGAAGCGTGGACTTGCCCGCTCCGGAAGGACCAGCAAGTCCGACAAAGCTGCCCGGCGCGATCTCGAAGCTCACCTCGGAGACAGACCGATCGCGCCCGTCATGGGCGAAGCTGACGCCCTCGAACCTGACCCCGCCGCCCTTCAGGACGAGCGCAGGTGCATCAGGCTTATCGGCGACTTCAGGCTTGAGCTTCAGGGTCTGGAACAGGCGTTCGAGGTCCACGCTCGCCTGTTTGATCTCGCGATAGGCCCAGCCCAGGATGTTCAGCGGCTGGTATACATTCATCAGCATCAGCGTCAGAGCCGCCACATCGCCCGCTTCCAGCTGACCATTGAGCACCTTGTAGGCGCCCGTCAGCGCCACCGCCAGCAAACCGCCATTCATGATCGCGGCCTGAGCCGCATTCAGTCCGGCAAGACTTTGCTGGGACTTGGACGCCGCCTCGGCATAGCGCTTTTTCGCTGTATCAAAACGATCCGCTTCGCGCTGCTCGGCGGCAAACGCCTTCACCGTCTCGAAATTGGTCAGGGTATCGACGGCGCGGGCGTTCACCTCGGTGTCCGCCTCGTTCATCTGGCGACGCAGCTTCACCCGCCATTCGGTCATCAAACCGGTGATGACCGCATAGGCGATCACCGCCACCACGATGATCACCGAGAACGCCCAGCCATAGAGCACGGCCGCGACGATGGCGGCGAGCGACAGCTCGACCAGTGCGGGCAGGATGTTGAAGACCAGAAAGCGCAGCAGGAAATCGACGGCGTTTGCGCCGCGATCAATGATGCGGTTCATCGCGCCAGTGCGCTTGGTCTGGTGAAAGCTCAGCGACAGGGTCTGCACATGCGCAAACCCCTGCACGGCGGTCAGACGCTGAGCGTCCTGGGAGACCGGCGCAAAGATGGCGTCGCGCAATTGCGGCGCGCCCGTGGAGGCGAAGCGCAGCAAACCGTAGGCGAGAAACATGATCGCTGCGGACCAGAACAGCCCGCTCGCCATCGCGCCGTTTGAGACCCCGCGGGTCAGCACGTTCACGCCCTCGCCAAACGCGATCGGCGAGGCGACGGCGAAGCCCTTGGAGGCGAGCGTGATCAGGAAGGCGATCGCCATGCGCGGGCGCCAGCGCCGCATGTCGTCCGACGCCAGAATGGCGAGCAGGCGTGAAATGGCCTCCCCCAGACGCCCTTCGGGTGCAGGGCCTTCTGTGGGATTGGCAGAATCATGATGTCGCATGGAGCCCTATTTAGGGCGAAGGACGGGGCGGCGCCATGCCGCCCCGGCGCTTATTGCTGGGGTTCGTCGTCAGACTGTTCATCCGGGGCGTTGAACACCTGGCCAGGATAGATCAGGTCCGGGTCGCGGATCTGGTCGCGATTGGCCTCGTAGATCACGGTGTATTGCAAGCCCTCGCCATAGAGACGACGGGCGATCCGCCAGAGCGAATTGCCGGGCTGGACAATGACGCGGCCCGATTGCTGAGCGGCGCGCGCGGCTTCGGGCTCAGCGCGTTCGAAAGGCAGAACGATGACGGCGGTCACCCGGCCATCGGCGTCCAGCTGGTCCACCTGCAGATCATAGACGCCCGGCGCGAACGCCGATCCGGCGCGGATCACCCAGCGCCCGGCGTCATCGGTGGTGGTGCGGCCCACCACTTCGCCATCGGCCAGAACGCGCACATCCGACCCCGGCTCGGCGCGGCCGGCGAAAATCACGGCGCCGCTTTCGTCATAATCCACCGTGGACAATGACAGCGGTCCGACCGTCAAACCGTCGAACGGGCCCTGCAGCACGCGACTGGCTTCACCCGGACGGCCCAGCACCACAAGCGGGGTCTCGTCCCGGCCCTCGGGCACGGAGACGACCACGACCTGATCGGAGCGGATTTCCTGTCCGGCGGGCGTAATCATCAGAAGCGACAATTCCACCGAACCGGCCGGCAGCGGACGGTCCACGATCATCACCCATTCGCCCGCATTATCGATGGCGACCCGCGCAATCTCCTCTTCGCCCACCATCAGCACGACCTGTGAGCCCGGCGCCCCCCGGCCAGCGACGACCGCGGTGCCGCGCGGATCCACGCGCACAATATCGAAGGTGGGCGGGATCAGGGCTGACGCTTCCTGGCTGGATTGAGCCTGGGCATCAGACGAGTCCGTCACCGCCGGCGTCTCCGGCGTGCTGATCACGCCAGGCCCTGGACGCATGACGATGAAGACCGCCGCCGCGGCGACGGCGATGATCAGAAGGGCTGTGGCAATCAGAAAGGACCGCGTTGCGGCCATGAGCGTGCTCCTCACGTTCTGACGGGTCGGCACTGCTATGCAAGCCTCGCGCCGGATGCGCCATCTTGGTAATGCTGGACGTCTCGTCTGTACGTTTCAATCCGCGTTTGCAGACTTTATCGAAAATTTGTGAGGCGAAAATG
Organism: Oceanicaulis sp. UBA6590; assembly: GCF_002433705.1. Taxonomy (NCBI): domain Bacteria; kingdom Pseudomonadati; phylum Pseudomonadota; class Alphaproteobacteria; order Maricaulales; family Maricaulaceae; genus Oceanicaulis; species Oceanicaulis sp. UBA6590. Next base: position 34,856 of record NZ_DJIQ01000016.1, on the reverse strand, counting down.
CGGAGCATCTGCGTATTTTGCGGGTCCAGCGACGGCAGCGACGCCCGGTTTGCGAAACTGGCTGAAGACACAGGCCGCGAACTCGCCCGCAAGGGGCTCCGACTGGTCTATGGCGGCGCGGAAGCCGGACTGATGGGCCGGATGGCCCGCGCGGCTCTGGATGAAGGCGGCGAGGTTCTGGGCGTGATCCCGGAATTCCTCATTCCCCTGGAAGGCCTTCAGGACGGCGTCGAACCGCGCATCACCGCCACCCTCGCCTCCCGCAAGGCCATCATGGTCGAGGAGGCTGACGGCTTCCTGGTGCTGCCAGGCGGCGCTGGCACGCTCGAAGAGATCTTCGACATGATCATGCTGCGCCAGCTCGGCCGTCACCAGAAACCCGCCGCCTTCGTGGACGCCGATTTCTGGGGACCGCTTGAAACCCTGCTGCTTCGCGTGGTCGACGCCGGCTTCGCTCAGGATGATGTGATCCGGACCATCAGCTTTCATCCCGAAGCCGGCGCCGCCATTGAGCGGCTTCAATCGGAATGGGCCTCCTGACCCAGCTCTGCGAAGCAGATCAGCTCACCGCTGGCGTTCTCAAGACGCAGCGTGGCGAAGACCAGACCCTGACCCGATCCGCCAACGATGGTCTGGCCAGGCCGCAAACCGTCCAGCCCCGGGGCGGGCCCTGAAGCGGTGGCGAGCTGTAGGCGCGCCAGATCTGTCGCCCTCTCCGGGCGATCACGAAGATCGCCGGACTGCTGCATCATCATGGACGGACCGCCAGCTTCGAGCGTCCAGAAACCGGACAGGCCCGGCGCGGCCTCCGCCACCAGTTCGCGTCCGTACGGCGCTTGCACCAGGCTGAGCTGGCATAGCGGCATCGGCTCCAGCGCCTCGACAGGGCGGTCCGGCTGGGCGTGCGCGCACGCGGCGGCCAGTCCCAGAGAGCCCGTCAGTCCCAGAAGAAGGGGTATGATGCGCATGGTGTCATCCTCCTGTTCCGGCGTGGCGGTCGACGCAGCGCGCCGACCGTTTCACGCACCGATCCTCAACCCTAGAATCCGCCCTGGATGACCAGGGTCACATTGCCCGAACCGCTCTGATGCACATCGGTGAACTGGCCGCGGCCGATCTGGATGACGCCCAGCGCATTGTTGGAGCCTTCCTGATGGGTGATCGCCTGATGACCTTCACCGATCTGGGCGACGCCCACGACATTGCCGTAGCCGGACTGGGAGCTGAAGGCGTCGTTGAGCCAGCCTTCCTGACCAATCACGACGCGGTTGCGACGCCCCTGCTGACTGAGGCCGGCCTGATTGTCGCCGCCCTCCTGAGACACCTGGGCGCCGTTGCGTGTGCCGTCCTGCAGGGTCGAGATGAACTGGCGGACGCCGCGCTGCTCGAGGCTGAGCCGATTGCGATGACCGTCCACGCGGGCGGCCAGCTCGTTGGCGTAGCCCGACTGGCGGATCTCGATGGAATTGCGCGACTGGGCGTACGCGGTCGGCGCCAGCGCGAGGACGGCCAGGCCGAGACTTGCGGCGAGAAGCGAGCGTTTAAGCATGAAGGGTCTCCCTTGGGGTTAGGACATCAGCGTCCGTGACAAGGAGAGACTGGCAGGCTTGAGCTGAACCGGAACGGAAAAGCCCGTTCAGCTTCAATTGATTGAGCTGAACGGGCCATTCAGGGACAAGGCAGGATCAAGGCGAGGGTCAATCCGGCTCGCCGTGTGGATCGAAAACGTCTTCGATCTTCGCCTCGAAGGCCTCGGCGATCTTGAAGGCCAGCGAGAGTGACGGGTCGTGCTTGGAAGTCTCCACCGCATTGATCGCCTGGCGAGAAACCCCCACCCGTTCCCCGAGGTCCGCTTGGGACCAGCGCCGCTCCGCGCGAAGCACTCGGATACGGTTCTTCACTGGTAGCGCCTTTTCACGAAGATCTGCGCGATGCCCGATACGGCGATGAAGGCGGGCAGATACCAGACTTCGTAAATGCCCGGCCAATCGGTCACCCCGCGCAACATGCCGTAGGTGAAGCTGGCCACTGCGACCACGATGGCGCCGATCAGGGTGGATTCCAGCACGATGCGGGCCTGCACTTCATCCATGGCGCGCACGAAGGCGATGATGGTTCCGATGCAGGCGATCACCGGCAGGACAGGCAGGAGGCTGAGAATGATGCGGACAGGCTGGGCGAGATCGAGCTGGTTGTCAGCCCAGACGGCGCCGAACAGCAGGACCATATAGGCGCCCATCACGATCAGCATGCGTCGCAGATAGGTCTTTGCGGCCGGGGTCATGGTCATGCTCAGTCTCCTTCCACGACACGTTCGATTTCAGCATAGAAGCTTTCAGGCTGGTCGAGCATGATGAAATGGCGTGAGTCGGCGACACCGCGCGCTTCAAGATCGACCTTGCCCTCATACTGACGGACGAACATGGAGCGGATCTGCTCGGGCGCCATTTCAGGGAACTCGGCATAGAGCAGGGTGACCGGCGCTTCGACCTCGGCCAGCCAGGGCGCAAAATCGGTGGACATCAGCTCTGCGGTCGCGGTTGCGACAGTCGCCTGGTCCGCGCCTTCGATCCAGCGCAACACCTGCGCCTGACCGTCCTGGGTCATCGATTGAACGCGCAGCCCCTGCGCCATCATCCCGAGATAGGCGTCACGCGGCATGGCGCTCATCTGCTGGCGCATCGCGGCGGCTTGCGGCGCCATCATGTCCGGGGTTACGCCCGGCTGCATCAGCCCTGCGAAGAAGGGGGCGGAATCCACGACCACCACATGGGACACCCGGTCTGCAGCGGCGCCCGCGGTCAGCAGCGCCACCTGCGCGCCCATGGAATGGCCCACCAGCACCACATCTTGCAGGTTTTCCGATTCCAGATACGCAGCGATGTCGAGCGCGGCGCCCTCCACCACATTGTCCAGTTCTTCCGGCGCCTGAGTGTCGCCGCCGAACCCTTTCAGCGTCACCACATGATTGTCCCAGTCCGAGTGACGCTCGACCGTGGGGCCGTAAACAGCGCCCGGCGTGGCGAGGCCGGGAATGTAGACCACGCTCGCGCCCTGTTCGGCGCCCGAGCGCTCAACCACGACCCGGTCTTCAGCGCGGGCCTGATTGGCGGAAATGATCGCCACGGCGACGCCGACAGCGATGGCGACAAAGGCGCCGATGCGATTGGAGTTTTTCGAACACATGATGCGTCCTTTCAGGACTAGCTGACGATATGTCATGCTTACCTGACACCGACGGCGCGTGTCAACTATACCTGACAAAAATACTGACCTACTTGTCTTTTTGTCGAGTTTGCCCTTGTATAACACACAGAAAAAAGCCCTCCCGGCGAGCGCCGGAAGGGCTGAAAAGCTCAACTATAAAAGCGTATTAGCCGCGACCACGATAGGACGGCACGCCCTGATCGGGGATCCACAGGCCCTTGGGCGCCTCGCCCCATTGGGCGAACACATCGATCGGAATGCCGCCGCGCGGATACCAGTAGCCGCCAATGCGCAGCCATTTGGGATCGAGCTCATCCACCAGGCGCTGCCCGATCATGGTCGTGCAGGCTTCATGGAAGGCGCCGTGATTGCGGAAGCTCTGCAGATAGAGCTTCAGCGACTTGCTCTCCACGATCCATTTGGACGGCGCATAGTCGATCACGAGATGGGCGAAATCGGGCTGTCCGGTCACCGGACAGATTGAGGTGAATTCCGGACAGGCGAAGCGGATCATGTAGTCGGCGTTCGGCGTGGGGTTCTCCACCCGCTCGAGACGCGCCTCTTCAGGGGTGTCGGCCGCTCTCGCGTCCGACCCCAGCATGTCCAGCTTGGAATAGCGTTCATCGGTCATGGGCGCGCATTTAGCGCCGAAGCGCTCCGGCGGCAATGGGCGAACGCCTCACGCGTTATTGAACGCTCATCGCGCGGCGGGAGAAGACGGTGCGCATGGCGATGTTGGAGACCAGCCGCGCCACGCCCGGAAGACCGGACAGGCGCTCGCGGTGCACCCGCTCATAATCGCGCGCATCGCGCACCTGCAGCTGGAGAAAATAGTCCTCGGCCCCGGTGGTCAGATAACAATCGCTCACATGCTCGATCCCGGTCACGGCGGTCTCGAACGCCTCCATGGTCTCGCGTTTCTGGTTTTCCAGCGTCACCAGAACAATGACGGTCAGCCCACGCCCCACCTGATTGGCGTTCAGCAGCGCTGTATAGCCCGCGATCACGCCTTCGCTCTCGAGGGTCTTCACCCGGCGATGGCAGGCCGAGGGCGACAAGCCGACCCGCTCGGCGAGGTCAGCGTTGGTCAGCCGGCCATCGCCCTGAAGCGCGCCGAGTATCGCCGCATCGATATCATCGAGTTTCATGCCCCCTCCACACTGTCGAAGCTTCTCGCGCTTTCCGACTGAACACATGCAATGACGCAGCGCATCATGGCGCTTTATGACAGCATAACGCAAAATAATTCGAACAACACAAATTTACTTGCAGGATGCTGCACACAATCCCTATTTTCCGCGCAAAATCACACCGTCGAGACCTCCCCTTTCGAGTCTCGACCAGCCGGGAGGCGGATTGATGCGCATTGGCGTTCCGACCGAGATCAAGAACCATGAATACCGGGTCGGCCTGACCCCCAATGGCGCGCGCGAGCTGATTGCGCATGGCCATGAGGTCTACATGCAGGACGGCGCCGGCAATGGCGCGGGCTTCTCCAACGAAGAATATGTCGAGGCGGGCGCCCAGATCCTGGCGGACGCCCAGTCGGTCTTCGACACCGCCGAGCTGATTGTGAAGGTGAAAGAGCCCCAGCCGTCTGAAACGGCGATGCTGAAGCCGCACCACACCCTGTTCACCTATCTGCACATCGCGCCCGATCCCAAACAGGTCGAGGGCCTGCGCAAATCGGGCTGCATCGCCATCGCCTACGAGACGGTGACCGACGCCAATGGCCGCTTGCCGCTGCTGCGCCCGATGTCGGAGGTTGCAGGCCGCATGTCGGTGCATGTGGGCGCCAACGCGCTGCACAAGGCTGCGGGCGGTCGCGGCGTTCTCATGGGCGGCGTGCCGGGCGTGACCCCGGCCAAGGTCGTGATCCTGGGCGCGGGCGTGTCCGGTTCTCACGCAGCGGAAATGGCGCTCGGCCTGCGCGCGGACGTGACGGTGCTCGATCGCTCGCTGCCCAAGCTTGCCGAAACCGATCAGTTCTTCCGCGGTCAGGTGAAGACCCGCTTCTCCACCCAGGGCGCCATCGCCGAGGAAATCGCCGAAGCCGATCTCGTCATCGGCGCCGTTCTCGTGCCGGGCGCAGCCGCGCCCAAACTGGTCACCCGCGACATGCTGGGCACCATGAAGGAAGGCGCAGTGCTGGTGGATATCGCCATCGACCAGGGCGGCTGCTTTGAAACCTCCCACGCCACCACGCACCAGGATCCGACCTATGTGGTCGACGGCATCGTGCACTATTGCGTGGCGAACATGCCGGGCGCCGTGGCGCGCACCTCGACCCTGGCGCTGACCAACGCCACCCTGCCCTTCACGATCGCGCTGGCCAACAAGGGCGCGAAGAAGGCCCTGAATGACGACATCCATCTGGCGCGCGGCCTGAACGTCGCCGAGGGTGAAGTCACCTTCAGGGACGCGGCTGACGATCTGGGCGTGCCCTGCGTGAAGCCGGACTGGCTGACCGTGCTGTAACTCCTCTTGCAGCGCGACCCCTGAAACCCCGGCTCGGCGAGCCGGGGTTTTTTCTACTCGGGCTCGGGTGCGTCAGATTTTGCGTGTCCGGGATGGGCGCCAAACAGAGCGGGAACGAACAAGCCCTGAAGCGCCGCTGTAGCCGCGGCGAGCCCGGCGAGAACGTTCCGGGCGCCATCCGGTGAGCGATCAGCAACAGGCAGACCGGTGTAGATCGCGCCGGAATTGATCAGCAGGGTGAACCCCAGCATGCCCAGAATCAGCATGAGCGGCCCTGAGAGCGCCAGAAAGACGAACATGCCGCTGCGGATATCCTTGAGGTCGTCTGGCGTGGCCGGTCGTGCGCCGTCCATGACCACATAGGTGATGACCGCCACAGCGTATCCGGAGCTGAGCGGGATGAGAATTTCGGCCAGCTCATGGCGGCTGATCCCGCCATCCAGCTCCAGCCCGACCCAGATGCAGCCATAAACGACCAGATGGGCGAAGAGCGTCAGCAGGCCGACAATGATGGCCAGGTGCTTTCTCACCCTGAGCCAGGCAAGAGGGTTCATGGCGCAAGCCTCCGACAGGTTCGTGGATCATATTGCCGGCTCAGAAGGGCCTGACGCATCGGGTTTCTGGCGCTTTGCGGCGTTCCCGTCGGGCATCCGGTCACGAAGCGCCCCTCGATGAGGAAGTTGTTCAGACAGACCGTCAGGGCTTCGGCGTAGCGGGTGATGTTGAGATACATGTCATCGCCGTAGGCGGTGTAACCCGAAGGTTCCGGGGATGGGACGAACCGGTTCAGAGCCGACACCAGCGGTCCCAGCAGGAACAGGTCCTCGCCCACATAATCACCGGGCTGGCGCTCCATCCAGACGGTATAGTTGACCGCCGCCTGCTGCGCCTTGAGCTCGGACAGATCAAGCTCAAGCGTGAGCTGCTCCCATTCCTCGTCTTCGCCGGATCGCACTTCGGCTCTCAGATTGGAGAGAACAGCGCGCACGGAGAACTTGCCGGCCCGGTGCGCGCCCCATTGCGGACGCCTGGGCTGCATGAGGTCGTCGGGATGCTCGGGATACCAGAGCCGGAAAAAGCAATCGAGCGGATCTTCAAAACTGCGTCCCAGCGCCTCATAGGGCAGAGACGGCTCGACAGGTTCCCAGACATAGCGCCGTGTGATCGGCGCTGTTTGCGGGGGCCTGGCCCGAACCCAGTCGCCCACCGGATAGGCCCTGCCCGCCAGATTGGTCACTTCCAGATGCACGCTGATGGGCGCGATGGTGCGGACGGGGCGGATCGCGCCGGACATCGAGCCTGCCTCGCGCGGCACTCTGACCTCACCGGCCAGGCGCCGGGACAGGTCGGCCGACCGCCTTGCGGGCTGATCATCCACGCTGACCAGCAGAGCCAGACCTGAGGCGCTCGGGACCCCCGCCTCGATCCTGGACACCGCGTCGGACAGGATCGCCTGTTGATCCGCCGCGGTCAGTTGCGGGGCCGAGACCATGAGCGTTCCCGAATACGTTCCGATCAACGGCGGATGCGTCACGGCGCCGTCAACGAGTTCAAACAGCGGGTCGCCATTCTCGAAGCCAACGGCGTGAAACTGGTAAACCTCACAGGCCTGCCCGGTCGCCTCCCTGGGCGCGGCAAGCAACAATTCCTCGGCTTGCTCCAGATCGAGGGTCCGCCCTCTATAGGCATCGATCCAGAGCTGCGCCTGGGTGTCCGGCAGGGCGAGCTGGAACTCGGTTTTAAGAGACAACTCTTCAGGGGTGACCGATCGCGGACACGCCTGCCCGCTCCAGATTTCCGCCGGCTGAAGGGCGAGCCAGGCGCCAACAAGCAATGAGAGAGCTTCCAAGACCCGATACCCCCGTAGAGCGAATTTCACACTAGCGGCGCCCTACGGGAGTTTCAATCAGGGTTTGAATATCCTTATTCAGACCGGATCCGGAGCGATCCGGCTTACCGGGTCTCCGCCTGCCGCCATTCCGGCGCCAGCGGGGTATGGCGGGCGCTGTCATTGGCGGCCTCGACCGCATCGACCAGGGAGTCGAGTTCCTCACGGGACAGGATGTCGCCATGACTGACCACGGCCGCGATGCTGCGCGTGTTGCGAATGTCCTCGAGCGGATTGGCGTTGAGCAGGACCAGATTGGCGCGGAAACCCGGCAGGACGCGTCCCGTATTCCAGTCCATGAACCGACCGGGCGTCGCGGTCGCCGATTCCAGCGCCTGCGCCGGCGTCATGCCGGCCAGGACCAGGGCTTCCAGCTCCTGATGCAGCGAATAGCCTGGCGCCATGAGGGGCACATTGGCGTCGGTGCCCGCCACCATCGGCACGCCCGCCGCCAGCACGGCTTCGAACATCAGCTGCTGCGCCTCGGCATAGGTGGTCCAATAGGTCTCGTAACGTTCACGCCAGCCGTCATTGCGATACTGCTGAGGCACCGAATAGATGTTCACATCGGGCAGCCAGCCCATGGCGCGACCTTCGGCGACGCCCGGATTGACCAGCCCCACCGGCGCTGTTTCCAGAGCCGCTTCAGTTTCGGTCTTCTGCTGGGCGAAGCTTGAGACCAGCGCCAGCGTGGACGCCAGCACGATCTCGTTGTCGATCATGTGCTGGGCGACCGCGTCGCGATGCTGCATCACATAGTCGAGATACTCACCGGCATTGCTGACGCCGTAACCGCCAAAGTCGCGATCGAGGCCCTTGATCAGCTCCTCCACATGGGCGACCTCGCTCTGGTTGGACGCCCACAGATCATCGAGCCGCGCCGCCACCGGCACATGTCCCACCAGCGGAATGCCGGTGTCCTCGCTGGCCGCGCTGACCGCCTCATACCCGCTCAGGCTGAGATAACTGCTGGCCTTCACCGCATCATAGCCGTCAGCCGCCAGGTCCCGGACCAGCTGGTCCGCCGCCTCTGGCGTGCGGGCGACATTGCGCTTGGAGGTCAGGGACTGCCACAGGCCTTCGGCAAAGTCATAGGTAGCGATTTGCGCCGCCACCACGAAGATGTCCGGGCCCAGAAGCTCGCCTTCACTGATCTGGTCGCGCCATTCGAGATGATGGGACTGGCCATGCATTTCACGGATCTGGGTCACCCCATAGGCGAGATACAGCGCCAGATCGTTCTGGCTGTTCCACAAATGCACGTGGGAATCGGTGAGGCCGGGCATCAGATAGCGCCCCTCGCCATCCATGGCCGGGGCATTGGCCCGCGCCGCCAGATCCAGCCCCATATCGGCGATGACGCCGTTCTCGATGACCACGTCCATGGGCTCCGAGAACTGCTCCGAGCCCGGCTCCAGCACACGCACATTCGCCAGGACATAGCGTTCAGGCGTCTCATCGGAGGGCTGCAGCGCGATGACCGGCGTGCGTCCGCCAAACATCTCAAAGACCGAGCGGTCGATCATCACATAGGCCCCAATTGCGCCCAGCACGTTCAGCAACACGAAGACGCCCAGAATCCGAAGGCCCCATTTCAACATCTCTATCTCCTCAAGGCGTCTGACCACGCCTGTATCTTTACATTGTCAAGATACGCTAGCCGCGCTATTTTGTCAGTGTCAAGTTTGAAATCGAGCCGGGTGACGAAAATGGCGATGACCGCGAAGCAGCCGTACCATAAAGGCGATCTGCCGGCCCTTCTGCTGAAGGCCGCCGAGGAGGAATTGTCGGAAAACGGGCTGGAACGCTTCTCGCTCCGCGCCGCGGCCAAGCGCGCCAATGTCAGCCATGCCGCCCCGGCGCACCATTTCAAGGACATGACCGGACTTCTGAGCGCGCTGGGCGCGGACGGCTATCGACGCCTGATCGCGGCGCAGGAGCACCGTCAGGCGCAGGCGGCGCCAGACCGCGTGTCACAGTTTGTGGCGTTGGGGCTGGGCTATGTGGATTTCGCCGAAGCCCATCCGGCCCTGTTCCAGCTGATGTTCGCGTCAGAAAAGCCCGATCGCAGCCATCCCGATTTCGCCGAAGCCTCGCTCGCCGCCTTCGCCAAGCTGCAGGACCGGGTCAACGCGCTCTATCCAGACGAGACCGATCAGGCGCGGCGCACCACCATGCTGATGACCTCCTGGTCCGTGGTGCATGGCCTCGCCGAGTTGATCATTTCAGGCCGCGCCGCGGCGCCCATGCAGCTCGAGTTGCGCACGCCGGAAGAGCGGGACGCGATGATCCACGCCATCCTGATGCGCGTGCATGAGGTAAAGGGGTGAAGCTTTAGCCACCCCAAACAAACCTATCGCGAGAATCAAGCGAGCGACATACACTCAGAATATGACCGATAAGCCCCAGCCCCCCCACGAACCAGCCACCCTGACTGAGATCATCGAGGTTTGGAAAAAAGTCGTTGAAGTACAGATGCATTTCAACGACATGGGAATGAGGGCAAGGAATTTTGTAGTGCTTTTACTAGGCGCTTATCTTGCCGCCATAGGGATAGCTTTAGACGAGTCCGTAACCGCATCATTTTTCGGGATAGAAGCCCATTTAGGATTCTGGCTCTCACCACTCGCCATTTTAATTATAGCCTGTTTTGCAATTATAGACTTTTTCTGGTTTTCACGACTTCTCTCAGGGGCAGTCAGACACGGTGAGTATATAGAAAAGCGCGTTGAAGCGTCATTTCCAGAGCTATCCCTTGCAAGAAAAATTCGGGAAACCAATGAAGATGGTAAGTTTTTCTTTTTTTGGAAGCCGACTTCCAAGAAAAAACTAGCCACGTTTTATATGGTTCTAATTTTTGCTGTATTAATCTCAGCAATCATGTTCTGGAACATAACTCCTAGCGATATAGGAATTCAATAAAACCCACCTCAGACCGGGTAGATGAAATTGTTCACCGGCCCGTCCACGGTCTGGGTCTGGGCATAGTCCTTGAGCAGGAAATAGATGCGGCGGTCGAACTTGCTGTCCGATATGCTCACTTCGTGGATTTCCTCATTGGCATTGAAGACCTGCATGATCTCCTCCAGATCGACCCCCGGCTCCACATCCGCGAAGACCTTGAACTGGCTGCCCAGCCGCTTGTGAACCGGCACCTTGAAGGACAGATAGGCGCCGTCCTTCTTGCCGCGCACTTCAGCGGGATAGATCTTCAGCTGCAGCCGCCCCACCAGGCGCTCGCGATCACTGGCCATGGTGGAGATGTACTGGTCCGTGCCGAAACGGATGATCAGCACGCTGAACCTGATGCCCGGCGGAAACGCCTCAACGGGCCCCAGATAGATCACATGATGGGTAAGCGAGCGGGACAGAAGGAACACTGCCCGCTCGATCAACCAGCTCGACCCCGCCCAGACAATGCGGATCACCGCGGTCAGCACAGTCGCCAGAGCGCCCAGGATGAGCGACTCCAGCAACAGGCTGTCGGGCAGGTTGTTGATGATCCTGCCCAGAAGCGCGCCGATTTCCCCCATCGCCCCGATGTCCTGGTCTAGCCGCCGCAGATGCGCTGTTTGGCGGCTTCATACTGGGCTTGCAGCTCGGAGACATAGGCGCCCGCGCTCTGGACCTTCTTGATCGATCCGACGCCCTGACCCGAGCCCCAGATATCCTTCCAGGCCTTGGCGTCGGTATTGCCGCCGGAGCCGAAATTCATCGCGGACGGATCGCTTTCTGGCAGATTGTTCGGATCAAGCCCGGCATCCTCGATCGACTTGCGCAGATAATTGCCGTGCACGCCGGTGAAGAGGTTGGAATAGATGATGTCTTCCGCCGTGCTGTCGACGATGGACTGCTTGTAGGCCTCGCTAGCGCGCGCCTCTTCGGTGGCGATGAAGGCCGAGCCGATATAGGCGTAGTCCGCGCCCAGCGCCTGAGCGCCCAGAACGCCGGCGCCGGTGGAGATGGAGCCGGACAGCGCAATCGGGCCGTCAAAGAATTCGCGGATCTCGCTGACGAGACCAAAGGGCGACAGGGTGCCGGCATGGCCGCCCGCGCCGGCGCAGACCGGGATCAGGCCATCGGCGCCTTTTTCCAACGCCTTGTGCGCGAACTTGATGTTGATGATGTCGTGCATCGTCTCGCCGCCCCAGCCATGCACGGCCTGGTTCAGCTCTTCGCGGGCGCCCAGCGAGGTGATGACCAGCGGCACCTTGTATTTCTCACAGGTGGCGAGGTCGGCCTCGAGCCGGTCATTGGAGCGGTGCACGATCTGGTTCACCGCAAACGGCGCGGCAGGCGCGTCCGGATTGGCCTTGTTGTAGCTGTCGAGCTCGGACGTGATCTCGTCGAGCCATTCATCAAGCTGGCTCTGCGGGCGCGCATTCAGCGCCGGGAACGAGCCGACAATGCCCGCCTTGCACTGGGCGATGACCAGTTTGGGGTTGGAGATGATGAACAGCGGCGAGCCGATGACGGGCAGACGCAGCTTGCCTTTGAGGCATTTGAGTTCGGACACGCGGGCTTCCTCCCCTGCGGTTGGCATAACAGTGTTTTGCCCAAGGCTAGCGCAGATTTCGCGCAAGAAAAGCGCTCAGAGCGGTTTAACAAAATACACGGTGTCGATGCCGACGCCACGATCATCCTTAAGGCGTAATCTTTCTTCAAAGCCCAGCTGGGCGATGAGCGGCAAATGGGCGGCGTTGGTGCTCCAGGTGCGGGTCGCGACCGAGGGCTCTGCGGACCAGCTCTGCGCCAGTTCAAACAGTCGCGCATAAAGCTGTCGCGCCAGCCCCCGTCCCCGCGCCGATTCGGCGACGATCAGGGTGGACAGATAGGCCGCAACCGTCAGCTCAAGCGCATCAAGGCGCTTGTCCCGCGCCACGCTCATCATGCCGAGCACGCGCCCGTCTTCCGCTGCCGAGATAAGGGCGTGCTGCTGGATCGAGGTCCAATAGGCGTCCGGCTTGGCGTCCAGCACCTCGCCGGCGCCCACCGACAGGCCTTGCTCCGGCGTGCGCGCCCGCAAGGGCGGCCAGAAGGCGTCATCGGCTTCAAGCACCAACGCCCACACATCCGCGCGAACAGCGTCTGGCGCCTCCGCCAGCGTGTCATGCACCGTAAACGTCACGCTCATGCCGGGCCGGTCTCAACCGGAAGGTCGCGGGCGCCCCAATCGGCCCAGCTGCCGTCATAGAGGCGCACATCGCGGAAACCGGCGCTCAGGAAGGCCGCGCTGAGGATCGCCGCGGTCACGCCCGACCCGCAGGTCGTGATGATGCGCGTGTCGCGGCTGATGCGCGGCAGCGCCGCTTCCAGCGCGTCTTCGGTCTTGAGCTTGCCTTCTGGCGTCAGAAGCTGAGGGAAGGGCAGATTGATCGAACCGGGGATATGGCCTGACTTGAGCCCCTTGCGCGGTTCGGGCTCCGTGCCCTCAAACCGCCCCTTGGAACGCGCATCCACAACCAACGCCTTGCCCGACCGGGTGGCGTGGGAGACATCCTCCCAGGTCACCGTGTCGTCCCAGATCATCCGCGGCGTGCGCTCAATGGCGGGATGGCGGCGGAAAATCTCGCCGCTTTCAATCGCGCCGCCCGATTTGCGCCAGGCGCTCAGCCCGCCATCCAGAATGCGCACATCGCAGCCAAAGCGGCGGAAGGTCCACCAGACCCGCGCGGCGCCCACCATCGAGGTCTGGTCATAGATGATGAATTTCTCTCCGCCGCTCAGCCCATGCCAGCTGAGCCAGCGGGCGAAGGCCGCCGCGCCGGGCGCCATGTGCGGCAGGGTGGAAGTGGCGTCGCAAACGCCATCGATATCGAAATAGACCGCGCGCGGCAGGCGGCGTTCCTCGAACACCTCCTCGCCTGTCATGCCCGATCCGGGCAGGAACCAGCTCGCTTCCACAAATACAGGGTCTGCTTCGGCCAGCGCCTGTATCGCGCTGATTGTCACCGTTTCCCGCATCAGGGCGATTCTCCCGAACTAATCGTATTCACCGTACCAGCTTGTCTTGTCCGCGCCATCTGGCTGGGCCAGTCTGGACGAAATGACGCGAAAAATCGCGCGCTTACGGGAGGAAAACATGACCCCAGCCACACCCCTGGCCGGGCTGAGAGTGCTTGACCTGACGACCGTCGTCGCCGGACCAATCGCCAGCCTGACCCTCGCCCAGCAGGGCGCCCATATCATCAAGGTCGAACCACCGGGCGGTGATCTTGTCCGCCGCCTGGGCTTCATCGCGAAAGACGGCTCGAGTTCCACCTTCCAGACGCTCAATCGCGGCAAGGCGCTGATCAGTCTTGATCTTTCCACCGAAGACGGCCGCGCCGCCCTGGCCCCGCTGGTCGAGCAATCTGATGTGGTCATGCACAATTACCGCCCGGCGGCGGCGAGGAAGCTGGGCCTCGACGCCGACAGCCTGCGCGCCCGACATGACGGGCTGATCGTCGCCGAAGTGACGGGCTTCGGCCCGTGGGATCCCTTGAGCGATGTGCGCGCCTATGACCCGGTGATCCAGGCCGAAAGCGGGCTCGCAGCCCGCCCGGACAAGCCCGAGCCCGAGCTGTACCCCCAGTATATCTGCGACAAGGTGGCGGGGCTCTATCTGTGCCAGGCGATCACCAGCGCCCTTGTGGGCCGCGAGCGTGATGGCGCGGGTCGTCATGTGGCCGTCTCCATGCTGGAAGCCGCCCTCGCCTTTTCCTGGATGGATGTGCACATGCCGCTGACGCTGAAGGACCCGCTTCAGCCCGGCCCCAACATCGCCAAGGTCTATCGCCCCTGGAAGGCGGCCGATGGCTGGTTCGTCGTGGTGATGTTGTCAGAAAAGGAATTCGGCGCTTGGTGCGAAGTGGTCGGGGCGCCTCAGCTGCTCGATGATCCGCGTTGTGCGGACATGGCCAGCCGCTTCATCAACTGGGATTTCATCCGCGAAACCTGCGCGCCGCTGGCCGAACACCAGTCCGCCGATGACCTGCTCAATCGCCTGCGCAAGGCAGGCGTGCCAGCGGGCAAGGTGAATACCTCTGACGATATTCTGAATCATCCCCAGCTCGCCAATAGCGGTTTCATCTATGAGGGCGAAGCGGACGGGCCAGGCCCTGTGCGCCTGCCCGGCGCCGCGGCGCGCTTTGACGGCGAACGTCCCGGTCAGGGCGCGACCTGTTCGGGTCAGCTGGGCGCGGACACCCGCATGGTTCTTGAAAAAGCCGGGGTGGATGACGCCCTGATCGCACGTATTTGCGGAGACTGAGATGAGCGAGTTTTCCACGCTTCTGTACGCCGTCGAGGGTCGTGTCTGCACGATCACCCTGAACCGCCCCGAGCGCCTGAACGCCATCAATGACGCCATGCCCGGCGACATTTCCCGCGCCATCAAGACAGCCGAACGCGATCCGGCGGTGCATGTGATCGTCCTGCAGGGCGCGGGCAAGGGCTTCTGCGGCGGCTATGACCTCAAGGATTATGCCGAACGCGAGGGCGAACTGCCGGGCAGTCAGGACATGCCCTGGGATCCGATGATCGATTATGCCTTCATGCACCAGAACACGCTCGACTTCATGAGCCTGTGGCGCTGTCACAAGCCCACCATCGCCCGCGTGCACGGCGCAGCGGCGGCGGGCGGCTCGGATATCGCGCTGTGCTGTGATTTCGTGATCATGGCCGAGGATGCGCGCATCGGTTATCCGCCGGCCCGCGTCTGGGGCGTGCCGACCCCGTCCATGTGGGTCTATCGCCTCGGCCCCCAGCAGGCCAAGCGCATGATGATGACCGGCGAGCTGATCGACGGCAAAGAGGCCGAGCGTATCGGGCTGGCGCTTGAAGCCGTGCCCGAAGCCGAGCTGGACGCCGCCGTCGAGCGCCTGGCCGGGCGGTTGCAGGGCGTGCCAAAGAACCAGCTGATGATGACCAAGATGGTGGTCAATCAGGCCTATGAGACCATGGGCATTTCCAACACCCAGATGCTGGCGACCGTCTTTGACGGCATTTCGCGACACTCGCCCGAGGGCATGTGGTTCCGTCAGCGCGCCCAGGAGGTCGGATTCAAGCAGGCCGTCGCCGAGCGTGATGGCGGCGGCCCCATCGCGGCCGAGGTGGAGAAGACGCCCTATGACCGCATGGAATGACTGAGCCGAACGCCATGACGGCGTTGCAAGACGGGATGGGGGCGGCTAAGCCGAAAGCCTGACTGTCCCTCCCGCCAAGAGAGCCTCATGAGCGTTCGCCTCGCAGACCCCAAAGCCACGCCCTTCCTCGCTGATATGGAAGCCCGCGGCCTTCTCAACCAGAAGACCCCTGAGCTGACCGACGCCTATATCACTGAGCATAGGCCGGCGATGTATGTGGGCTTTGATCCGAGCGCGCCGAGCCTGCATGCGGGCAATCTGATGCCGCTTCTGGGCATGGACCGCTACCGCCAGCGCGGCGGTCAGGTTGTGGTGCTCTTGGGCGGCGCGACGGGCCTCATTGGCGACCCGTCCGGCAAGGACGCCGAGCGCAATCTTCAGACCGAAGACGTGGTCGAGGCCAATATCGAGGGCCAGCGCAAGCAGTTCGAACGCCTGTTCGCGCTGACCGACGGGCCGGAGCCCATCTACGTCAACAACGCCGACTGGTGGCGGAAGATGGATGTGGTCAGTTTCCTGCGCGATGTGGGCAAGCACTTCTCGGTCAACGCCATGCTGACCAAGGACTCGGTGCGCAACCGTATCGAGAACCGCGATCAGGGCATCTCCTTCACCGAGTTCTCCTACCAGCTGCTGCAGGGCTATGACTTTGTGCACCTGCACCGCACCCACAATGTCCAGATCCAGATGGGCGGTTCGGACCAGTGGGGCAATATCGTGGGCGGCGTCGACCTGATGCGCCGCATCGAGGGCGTGCAGGCCCATGCGGTCACCTACCCGCTGCTGACCAATTCGGAAGGCAAGAAATACGGCAAGTCCGAAAAGGGCGCGGTCTGGATCGATCCGGACCTGACGAGCCCTTATGAATTCTACCAGTTCTGGCTCAACAGCGCCGACGCCGATGCGCCGAAATTCCTGAGCTGGCTGACCGATGTGGATCTGGGCCAGCTTGAAGAGCTGACCCAGGCCGAGCCGCATCTGCGCCTGCCGCAAAAAGCCCTCGCCGAGCTTCTGACCGCACGCGTGCATGGCCAGAAGGCCGCCGATCTCGCGATTGAAGCCTCCACCGTGATCTTCAAGGGCAAATCGGACAATTTGAGCGTCGAACTGATCGACATGATCGCCCGCGCCGTGCCGACGCTGGACGCCCCGGCCGGAGAGGAGCTGAAGCTGATCGACGCCATGGTGGATGAAAGCGTGCAGGCCGCCGCATCCAAGGGCGAGGCGCGCCGCCTGCTCAAGCAGAATTCTGTCTCGCTCAATGGTCAGAAAGTGCAGGACGAAAACGCCGATGTGCGCGAGCACCGTACGGGCGCCGGCGCCGTGGTGATGAGCGTGGGCAAGACCAAGCGCTTCCTCATTCGTTTTAACGGATAATCGACATGACGCCGCTGTCCGAGTTCGACGCCGTCTTCATCTGGGGCTTCGGCAAGGAAGGCCGCGCCGCGCTCAACCATGTGCGCACGCGCTCTGAAGCCGCGCTCTATGTGATTGACGCGAAAGAGCCTTCCGACCTGCCGGACGGGGTTGAGTACGTCGCGCAGGACGATCTGGCGCAAGTCATCGAGAAAGCGGGCCAGTCCCTGATCGTGAAATCGCCGGGCGTGTCGCTCTATGATGCGCGCCTGGCTGAAGCGATGGATCTGGGCGCGGAGCTCACGAGCCAGACCAATCTGTGGTTCGCCTCCAAACCCGCCCATCAGACCGTGATCGGGGTGACGGGCACCAAGGGCAAGTCCACCACCTCGAGCCTTCTGCATCACATGCTCAAGGCGCTCGATGTGAACGCGGTTCTGGCGGGCAATATCGGCGAGCCGGTGATCGACACGTCCGAGGACGCCGAGATCGTGGTGCTGGAGCTGTCGAGCTATCAGATCGCCGACCTCGTCCATGCGCCAGACTGGTTCATCTTCCTCAACCTCCTCAATGATCACGCGCCCTGGCATCGCGGCGTCGAGCAATACCGCCGCGACAAGGCGCGGCTCGCCATGCTCGATCCCAATGCGCGCGGCGTGATGAGCGCCAGGGATTCCCGGCTCAACGCGCTGTTCGTCCATCGTCCCAACACCGTCTGGTATGACCAGAGCGAAGGCTTTCATGCGCCCGACGGCGTGATCCATCATGGCGCTGAAGCTTGGGGCCGCATCCCCGCCTTGCCCGGCGCCCATAACGCGGCGAACGCCTGCGCGGCCTTGGCGGTGATCGAAGGATTGGGGCTGAGCGCCTATGAAGCCTTCGAGAGCCTTTCAAGCTTCAAGGGTCTGGCGCACCGGCTCGAAACCGTTCACACGCTCTATGGCGTCGATTTCATCGACGACACGCTGTGCACCACGCCGCAATCCTGCCTGCTCGCCTTGGCGGCGTTTCCGGACCGACCCATCAGCCTGATCCTGGGCGGGGAAGACCGCGAGCAGGACTATGCACCGCTCGCTGAAGGCCTGCGCGATGAGACCCGGATCAAGGCCATTGTGACCATTCCCGAGAACGGTCCGGCCATCATTGATGCGCTGAAATCAGGTCCGCATGCGGATATAACCACTTACGAGCCTGACTTTGAGCTGGCCGTGAAGCGCGCTTACGAAGCCCTGCCCGAAGGCGGCATCGTGATGATGAGCCCGGCGGCCCCACGGGGCGCGGCCTTTACCTATTTCGGCGCCCGCGGCGACGCCTTCACGCAAGCTGCGAAGAAGCTCGGGTAAAACGCGCTCACTGATTCAATTCAGGGTTTGGGCTTTCAGACGCGCAACTTCACGCACCGGATCAGCTTGCCGCCATAAGCTCGGCGACCGGTCCCGGCATACGATGCTCGGAGCGGGCGTCGAGCGCCTGCGCCCAGGCCAGCTCCAGGTCTGCGCGATCCCACTGAGTGAACAATTCACCCTCAATCGACTGTATCAGCGGGGCTTTCGCCCACTCCGCATCACTCAGAAGGTGGGTTATCGCGGCGGCGACTTCGCGCCGCTCCCCGACGCACTCCCAGGGCTTGGCGTCGGTCAGACCGGCGATCTCGCGCAGGAAGTCGAGATTCCTGGGATCATGGAGGGGCTGGCTCTGGAAGACCCGCGCATGACGCTCCACCGGCAGGAAGGGCGCCAGCAGCACGGCGGTGTAGACGCACTTGGCGCATTCCCCACACCAGCGCCGGTCCCTGGGCAGGGCGTTGGGCCCGGCGAACACGAAATTGCGGTTGCAGCTGGCGAAAATCTCGAGCGCATCCTCGCCTGCCGTGGCCAGATAATGCGCAGTCCACAATTCGCTGACCGGGCGCAGGATCGAGAAATAAGTCACCGGCACGGCGTTGGCCGCGAAGGCGTTGCGCAGCGCGTCCTCGAACTCGAGGGATTTGGAGAACTGGTGGTTCACCGGATGGCCGTTGCTCTCCATGGTCGGCTCGCTGGCCGCACGCTCATTGGCGAACACTACCCAATCCAGCCCCTTGGCGGCGGCGTAAAGCGTCATCAGACAAGAGTTTACGCCCGTAATCGGAATATGGCCGTTCAGCGCCCGACCTGACCGGCTCAGCTCGATCAGGTGCGGGTCAATCCGGCGCCGGATCAGCGTCACCGGCGCCTCGCTCATCGCCACAAGGCGTTCGCCCACGCTGTCAGACAGGATCAGGGAGACCTGTTCGACCTCGGCCCCCACCGCCTTGATGACGCTGGCGGCCACATGGCTGTCCTTGCCGCCGCCAAAGGCGACCGCGGCGCGCACATCCTCCGTCTTGCGTGCGGGCGTCTGGAGCGCGTCCATGCGAGGTTCAGCCTTGATGGTGAATTCAGGCGGATACGGCAGTTCGTTGCGTACATAGAACTCGCCCAGCCCCGGCCCGTACGCCAGCTCAAACAGGTGACGTTCTGCGTCGGTCAGCGCGAAATCGGGCTCGATCAGGTTGGCCGGCGCGGCCTTGTAATAGCTCGTCCCGATCAGGATGGCGCACATGCGCACCAGACCCGCAAGCACGCTGCGATCCAGGCGGTCAAAGTCCGCCTCCTCGGGAAACACGACCGTCTCTGTAAACGCGCCAATGCCGGGAACATCATATTCGAAGGCGTACCCGTTCTGCCCATCAAGGCGTCTGGGGAAGCAGAGGCGGAAGGAGGTCATGACGGCTCGCGAAATTCGGTGTTGGACAGACCCTAGCGGGCCTTGCGCGCTTAAACCACCGCGTCGCGCTGCGCCGTGATGATCATGTGGCCGGGCTTGTGGAAAACCGCCAGCTCCGGCTTGGCGTCCAGAACCACCGCCTGCGGGGTGACGCCGCACGCCCAGAACACCGGCACATCGCCTTCTTCCAGTACGGGCGCGTCGCCAAAATCAGGCGTCATCAGGTCGGCGATGCCGATCTCCGCCGGATCGCCGGCATGGACGGGCGCGCCGTGGCTGCCCGGAAACCGTCCGGTAATTTCGCTGACCCGCTCCACAAGCTCGGCCGGATATCCCCGCATGGAGACGACCATGCCGCCCGCAAACGGCCCAACCGGCGTGCACTCAAGATTGGTGCGATACATGGGCACATTGCGGCCCGCATCGATATGGCGAACCGGCAGGCCTTCGGCCAGAAGCGCATGTTCGAAGGTGAAGGAACAGCCCAGCAGCAAAGCGACCAGGTCTTCGCGCCACAGCTCGGTCAGGTCCGTGCGCTCCTCGCTGAACTCGCCATTGCGGAACACCTCAAAGCGCGGCGCATCGGTGCGCACATCCACATCCAGCTTGGGGATGGTCGGATCGCCCGGCTCGCTCATGCCCAGAAGCGGACAAGGGCGCGGGTTGAGCTGAGTGAACAAGAGGAAGTCATACGCCATGGAGGCCGGCAGAATCACCAGATTGGCCTGGGCGAAGCCCGGGCACAGCCCGGTGGTGGGCTGGTCAAAGGCGCCGGATCGGACAGCGGCCATATGGGCGTCACGAAGTGAATGCGGGTCAGTCATTGCGAAGTCCTTGATCTGACGCCAGTTCACGTCAGTTCAGCGCAGCACGCAAGCCATGATTAACGACTCATTGCATCCCGGACCGCATCGACGCGAGAACGCCCCACCGGCGCCTCGGCGCCACCAACAAGGCTGAGCGCATAGCGACTGCCCGGACGGGTCAGCAACGCCTCCGCCTTGGCCATGTTCACCGCATAGGAGCGATGCACGCGCAGAAGTCCCGGCCCGGCCTCCTCCAGCACCGCCGCCAGACCGCGCTGATCGAGCAGCCAGTCGCCGCCGCAGCGATGCACCTCGGTGTAATTGCCTGCGGCCTTCAGATACAGCACGTCCTCAAGCGCGACCCGGTGCAGGCGCCCGGTGGATTGCACCGTCAGCGCCGCCTGTTGCGGCGTGGCGTCGGTCGCCTGTGGTGCAGCGGCGGGCGATAAGAGGTCCGGCGCCCGCACCATCCACACCCCCAGCGCCACAGCGGTGATGGCGTAAACGCCCAGATCGATGAACCGCCCGGGCGCCACAAGGTTCAGGAACAGCAGCGCAATCCATACCCCCGCCATAGCCAGGGCGTTGCGGTCGAGCCGAATGCCAGCGAGCAGAGTCCACACCAGACTGCCCAGCAAGGCGCACATGGTCAGTAGGATGATCTTGCCGTCATAGCCGTCAAACAGGAGCACGCCCAAAAGGGCGCAGGCGGTCGTGATCCCGATGGCGGCGCGGCTCCAGACCCGCCCCAGCACCCAGCGCTTGACCAGAAAGCCCAGACAGCCCGCTGAAAAGCCCGCCATGCCCATCAAGATCACGGCCTGTCGGGGCTGATGCCAGCTATAGGGATAATTGACATAGGCGCGCGAGATTTCCGCGAGCGCGGCGATGACCAGAGCGCCCAGACCCGCCGCCAGCCAATACAGGGCTTTGTCCGCGCGGTCCTGTCCCAGACGGATCAGCCCCACGGCCAGAACGACCAGAATGCCCGCCAGCCCCAGCGTCGGCGCATAAAGGCGCAAAGACCGCCGTGCATCGGCGCGATAGGGCGTGGTGCCCACGGTTTGCAGGATCACCGCCGGATCATAGCCCGCGCGCGTGCTGGAGACCTCAAGCTCGATGATATTACCGCTGGGACGGATCAGGTTCGACGGCAGCGCGATCAGGCTGTCGATCGGCCCGGCCCGCTCTGGCCCGTCCGGGCCGAGGGGACGGCCCTTGGCCCCCACCCTCTCGCCATTCAGAAAAGCCAGAGCGGAAAACGGTCCCGACAACTCGAGCGCCATGGGGGCGCCGGTCTCAAACGCTTCATCGGGCGCCGCCCAGCGCACACGTACGACGCCTTGCGCCGGATCGACGCGCCATATCTGTGCGCTTGCCCAGTCTGAAGAGACCGAAGGATCGGCGCCCGGCGCCAGAACGCTGACCTCGCCCGCGCGCCAGATCAGCGTCTCTTCACCCGGCCAGGGAGCGATCAGGATCAGGGCGCAGACCAACGTCGCCAAGGCGGCTTCCCAAGGACGCAGGGTTTGCCCGATGCGGGCTGTCAAAGCCTTGAGCTGTTCACCCCGCATTTGAGCATTTCGTCCTTTTCAAGTTTCGCGGGCGCAAAACCGCCTGCAGACAGAGGGTGTTGGCGGTCACCGCCTCTCCCCACGCAAACGACAACAAGGACGCCTTTAATGCAAACCCTCATTGCCGCACTCGGCTCCGCCGCGCTGATCACCCTTCCGGCGATGGCCCAGAGCCAGACCGAAACCGCCCAGGCGATCTTTGATCAGTTCGCCGCCGGTTATCCCGCCCTCAACGCCACGGTGATGGTGAATGGCGAGATCGTCTTTGAAGCCGAGGGCGGCACGATGCGCAGCGATCACGATGGCGTCGATACGGACTATAACGTCTATTCAACGGCGAAAATGTTCACCGGCCTCGCCTTCGCCCGGCTGGAAGCCCATCAGGGGCTCGATCTCGATCAGTCCGTTCGCAATATCGATCCCGCCCTGCCCGACCCTTATCAGGACGTGACCTTGCGCCAGCTCCTCAGCCATACCGCAGGCGTGCGCGGCTATACCGGTGATACCGACTGGATCGCGTTCAATGATCTGCGTTGCGAGCTGCCGTCAGACGCACTGGGCCATTTCATCAACGATCCGCTGATCCATGCGCCCGGCGCACGCCATGAGTACACCACTTATGGCTTTGTGCTGTTGAGCCATCTGCTGGTCGAACTGACGGGCGCGGACAGCTTTGACGCCGCCATGGAGCAAACGCTGGGCGACGCCTATCTGGCGCACAAGGATTCCCTGACTGCCGACAAGGCCACGCCCTATTTTGACGCCGGTGAAGGTCTTGAACCCATGCCCCTGTCAGCAGAGTGCAAATTCGGCGGCGGCGGTCTGATCGCCTCCAGCCGGGATCTGGCGGCCATGGGGTCCGCTCTGGTGGAAGGCCAGCTCTTGAGCGCTGAAGAAATTGACGCCGCCTTCCAGCCGATCCAGACGACGGGTGGTGACGCCGTGAGCTATGTCTACGGCATGGAAGCGGGTTTTGAGCCGAGCCTGAACCTGCATTACGCCGCCCATTCCGGCGGCAGCCCGGGCGGCCGCAGCTTTGTGATGGCCTATGTGGAGCCGCAAGTGGTTGTCGCCACAACCGGAAACGCCGACGGCGACAATCATTACCCGCTCGCCCTGGCCCTGGCGGACCTGTTCGCAGGCTACGCCCGATAAAGTCATCGGGCGCCCGGCTTGCACCAGGCGCCCGATCCAGGCGGAAACCAATGCGGTCGCTGCAGGCCGACCGATTGGTCCGCCACGGATGCGATCCGGATCAGCCCCGCTCACATGGCGCTGATCAGGGACCAGCACCGCATAAGAAACGCGCGCCGAGGCTTTTCGTTCACCGATCGTGCAATCACAGATCCGGCGGCGCGTCGGCATGGCGCCACATATAGCGCGCCAGATAGGAGCGATAGGGCGCAAACCGCGTCGCCGTCCGGACGGTCTTGCGGCGCTTGCTCGTCAGCTTTTCCAGGGTCTTGCGCGCCGTCACATCCCCATCAGGCCAGATATCCGGTTCGCCGAAATAGAAGATGTTGGCCATGTCCGCCGTCCAGCGGCCCACGCCCCAGATTTCGACCAGCCGGTCAGACCGCGCCTGAGGCGGCATCGCCCTGAGAACATCGGCCTCGAGCGCGCCCTGCCGGTTCGCCTCGGCAATGGCGAGCAGGGTCTTCACCTTGGCGCCGGACAAACCGCAGGCGCGCATCCGGTCGGCTTGATTCTCACAGAAGGTCTCAAGCAGGCTGTCCTGCGTCTCGCTCAACGCAGCAACCCGCGCCCAAATGGAGGCCGCGGCCTTCACGCTCAATTGCTGACCAGCCACAGAGCGGCACAGGGATAAAGGAAAGGCCAGACTCGGAGCGCGCCAGGGCGCCAGCAGGCCCTGCCGCGCAATGGAATGATGAAGCTCCGGGCTCAGATCCGCCGCAGCAGACAGGCAATGGTCGTGGGCATGCTGGGTCATGCCCCTATCGGGCCTGTTCGCGGAGAGACGGTCAACTGCGCGAGCCATATCGATTCTGCAATTCATTCTCATTTTATATTGATATTGAGAATGACACGCATTAAGCAGGCCGCAGATTTGATACGGGGTTTTCTCATGACTTTCCGCTCCTCCCTGCTGGGCGCCTGCGCGCTCATGACGCTGGCGACTTCCGCCCATGCGCAAACCGAGACGAACACGTCCGGTGAAACCGAAGATGTGATCGTGGTCACGGGCGCTCTGGGCGCGTTCGGCGCCACCAAGTCCAGCGCGCCGATCCTGGAGACCGCACGCTCTGTGTCGGTCGAGACGTCCTATGACTTCATCTCGCGCGGCGCCCTGAACCTCAGCGACACGCTCAATTACACCTCGGGCGTGCTAGGCCAGGCTTATGGCTTCGCCACCCGCGGCGATTTCTTCACCGTGCGCGGGCTCGACGTGCCGGAATATCGCGACAATCTTCAGGCGCTGTTCGGCAATTACAACAACACCCGTCCCGACCTTTACACCATCGACCAAGTGGAAGTGCTCAAAGGGCCGGCCTCTGTGCTCTATGGCCAGGGCTCTCCGGGCGGCATTGTGAACCTTGCTTCCAAGGTCGCAGGACCGGATCTCGGTCAGGAGATCGTGGCGAGCTATGGCACGCATGACCGCGCCGAACTCGCTGGCGATTTCAGCACCACGCTGATCGAGGACACGCTCCATGCCCGCTTTGTCGGCGTGGTGCGCGACAGCGACACCCAGGTCGATTACGTCAATGACGACGCAATTGCGCTGGCGCCGTCCCTCACCTGGACGCCGGGCGAGAACACCGAAATCAACCTGCTGTTCAACTATGATGACCGCGACGGCGACGCCGCCGGCCAGTTCATCCCGCTGACCGGCACCTATTATCCCGGCCCCAATGGCGAGACGATCGAGCCGAGCACCTATCTGGGCGAGCCTGGCTTCAACACCTATGAGACGGACTCCACCGCCCTCACCGTGATCGGCAGTCACCGTCTCAATGACATCTTCACGCTGGAAGGCACGGCGCGCTGGCGCGATTCCGGTTCCACCTATCGACAGACCTGGGTCGCCTTCGCTGGCGCAGGCGTTCCGCGCATCCTGCCCAATGGCGACAGCCGGTATGGCCGCCGCTGGTATGACAGCGAAGCCAGCTCCAAACAGCTCGCCTTCGACACGCGCGTGCGCGCAGATTTCGTGACCGGCGCGTTCGAGCACGAGGTTCTGGGGGGCGTGAACTATCAGAATGTCGAGCTGGACAGCGAGTCCTCCTACCTCCTGCAAGGCACGATCAATGTCTTCAATCCGGTCTATGGCGACGGTCTGCCGACCCAGGCCGAGATCGACGCCGTGCGCAGCTACACCTCCAGCGAGACCGACTATTGGGGCTTCTACCTGCACGACCAGATTTCCTGGGGGAACTGGATCTTCAATGCCGGACTGCGCGCTGATGAGGTGAGCAATGAAACCGGCGCCGTGAGCCAGGATGATGACGCGGTCACCTATTCGGTCGGGCTTCTGTACGCCTTCGATAACGGGTTCTCGCCCTATGTCAGCTATGCGGAATCCTTCGAGCCGGTGATCGGCATCGACAGCTTCACCAATCAGGCGCTCAACCCGCAGGAAGGCGAACAGGTCGAGATCGGCGTGAAATACCAGCCCGCCGGGACCCGCACCTATCTGACGCTGGCCTGGTTCGACATCACCCAGACCAACCTGCCGAACCCGGTCGCCCTCCCGACCGCACCGTCCCAGCAGGAGGGCGAAGCCAGCGTCACCGGTTTCGAGTTCGAAGGCGTGACCACGTTCGAGACCGGCTATGGCGACCTGAAGCTGGATGCGGCGCTGACGCTTCTCGACACCGAAGACGCCAACGGCATTCCCTTCTCGGTGATCCCTGACGAGCAGGCCTCGCTGTGGGCCGAGTTCCGCCCCGCCGCGCTTGACGCCCTGCGCATCGGCGCCGGCGTGCGCTATGTCGGCGAACGCGAGAGCAATGGGGTCAGCGTCGTCAATGGCGACATCGTGCGCATCGTGTCTGACAGCTACACCCTCGCCGACCTCCTCATCGGCTATGAGCTTGAGGACTGGAGCGTCGCTCTGAACGTCCGCAACCTCTTCGACGAAGCGTATTACGGCAGCTGCCTGGCGCGGGGCGATTGCTTCCCCGGCGAGGAGCGCACCGTCAATCTGCGCGTCGCGAAACGCTTCTAGGATCGAGTGCTGAGATCGTGGCGACCTCTTCGATAGCAGCACTGATCGTCGGACTGGCGCTGGGCCTTCTGGGCCTGGCGCTGGTCCGTCAGTCCTGGCTCAGGCGTCAGACCCGGCATACGGGTCTGATGGCGACGGGCTGGAGCCTGATGATCCTTGCCACAGCCCCCCTCGTGGTCGCGCTTGGCCCCGATCTGGGCGTTACCACTGCTTTCATGGCGCCCATGCTCGGCGCCATTGCGCTTTTGAGCCCGGGCATGACCCAGCCCGTCGGGGCAGCCTCAAACGCCGTCAGTCCGGCGAGCGCATCACGCACGCATTGGCTGGCGAGCTTGCGCACCCTCATCGTGTGCCTGCTGGCCGGTCCTGCCGCCCTGACCGTGACGCTGATTGCATCCATCGCCCTGCTTCGGATGACACAGGGCATTGGCTGGACCATGCCGGACAGCCTGTTGTTGGTCTTCCTGTTCGCGCCTCTCGCCTGGGCCGGGCTCGCCGTCATCAGCGCGCTCGACGCCCCCTTGCGCTGGCGCAGCGCCAGCCTCGCAGCCCTTGCCGCCGTGTTCGCCATCCTGGCGCTTCTACTTCCGCCTTCCATTTCGTGAGACGTCCCATGGCCGCCCCTGCCCGCCCTTCGATCTGGCCTGACCTGTCCGCCAAGCTGGTGGCGCGCATGCTGTCGGCCCATGCCGGCCTCGGCGTCATTCTGGGCGCCCTGCTCTACATCGTCTCGCTGAGCGGGGTTCTCGTGGTTTTCCACGCCGAGTTCGCCCGCTGGGAACAGCCGCATATCGTTGAGAGGCAGAGCGTGTCGCCCGAGCTGGCGCAAAGCGCAGCGCAGAGCGTGCTCGATCATGCGCGCGCCATGGACGATACCCCCGACGAAATCATGATCTTCATGCCGACCCCGGACTCACCGCGTCTGGCGGGCGGCTATGACGACAGCTACTGGTTCATCGATGATCAGGCCCGGCTGGGCGAGCGGATCGATCACGGCTTTTCCGAATTCCTGATCGACCTGCACTACTATCTGCACCTGCCCTCCACGCTCGGCCTGATCGTCGTGGGCCTGATGGGCGTGATGATGCTGGCGCTGGTGGTCTCGGGTTTTCTGGCCCATCCGCGCGTGTTCAGGGACGCCTTTCGCAGCCGCAAGCCCGGCAATGGCCAGCTCAGCCTGGCGGATCGCCACAACCGGCTGTCGGTCTGGGGCGCGCCCTTTCATGTCATGATCCCGCTGACCGGCGCCGCCCTGGGGCTGGCGACGATTGTCGCTTTGGTGCTGGCCCAGTCCGAGCCCGAAATGACAGTGACGGACATGTTCGACACGGTGTTCGGCGCGGGCGCCGAACAGACGGCGCCCGCCGGCCCCCTGCCGGACGCCGCGCAGGCCTTGCGGGTGGTGGCAAAAGACTTCGCCGAAGACGGGCTGATCCCGTGGATCATCCAGATCCACCATCCGGGCGAGGACGAGCAGACGCTGCAGATCCTGACCGCCGCGCCCGACCGCCTGATCTTCGGCGAATACCTTCAGTTCTCACCCGATGGCCGCTTCATCGGCCAGACCGGGCTAGAGAACGGGGAGTTCGGTCAACAGGCCATGGCGTCCGTCTACAACCTGCATTTCGGCAATTGGGGCGGCGTGCCGGTGAAGCTGGTCTATGTGGTGCTGGGCCTCGCCCTGTGCGTGGTGTGCGTCAGCGGCGTTCAGCTCTGGCTCTACAAGCGCGCCCGCAAGAAAGGCCCCCAGCCCCGGCTTGAACGCGCCTGGATCGCCCTGGTCTGGGGACCGGTGGCGCTGATCGGACTGTGCCTGACGCTGGATCGGGTCTTCGGGATTGCAGATTCGCTGCTGGCGCCGGTCTTCTGGATCGGCCTGGTCGCCCTCGCCGGTCTCAGCCAATTCGCCCCCTCCAAGGCAGGACTGTCCTGCGGTCTCAAACTGACAGGAGCAACGCTGCTCCTGATTGGCGCCAGTGCGCATTTCCTGGCCTATGGGGCCAGCGGCTATCAGAACCCGGCCGCCTGGGGCGTGTTCGCGGGCATCATCCTGAGCGCCCTGCTGCTGACAGGCGACGCACTGCGCCAACCTCGCGCCGAGGCGATGCCTGCCGTGGTCCCGGGAGACTAGATCAGGGCCACGGAGTCTTCATCGTGATCAGGCAGGGGGTCCGAAATTGAGCCGTCGCATCCCAGCCAGCCCAGCACATCGCTCCAGTCGGTGAAAGAGCGCGCATCCACGGCGCGTTCTCGCAAGAGATCCACCATGAGCGCCGCTGGGCGGCTGTTCCGTCCGCTGCTGAGATAGCTGACCCGTAATCCGGGCGGCGCATGGATGCTCATGCTCAAGGCCAGCTCTGAATACTCGTTGATCAAACGCCGCAGGACCGCCGCCCTGTAATCAATGATGAGACCGCTCAGAAACGGGCGAGCGAGCCGCCTTGCCAGATCCCGGATCAAAGCCGCAGACTGCTCGAGCGTACCCCCTGCCCCCAGAGCGAGGTACCAAACCCTTGGCGCTTCACAGATCAGCTGACTGGCGTAGACGGGATGCTTCATCCTGCCGTCTTGCCCGATTATAATTTAATAACTTCTGAGCGATTTGAGCGACGAGGCGCCCCTACTGCGCACGCCCCAATACCCAGCCGCAGGCTTGCTCGGCCAAAGGCAGCCCGCATCCAAGCTACGATCAACCGAGTGACCGCAAGGAAGAAGGGCAAACCCGAGCCCAACGGGCTCGCAAGGGCGACCGCCCGCCCGCAGCGTCAGCGAGGATCGACCGAGCGGAGCGAGGGAGAACAAGAAACAGATGGTGCGGGCGGCCGGAGTCGAACCGGCACGGGCGTTGCCGCCCAACGGATTTTAAGTCCGGTGCGTCTACCAATTCCGCCACGCCCGCCGCGTGTGTTGCGCGAACACCGTTCGTTCTGAATACGAAACGGGCCGGACTTTTCCAAGTCCGGCCCGCTGTCGTTTGGCAGAAAGATAAGGCGGTTAGCGCTTGATCTCGTCCTGGCTGGTGATGATCTTGCCGCACAGGCCATATTCAACCGCATCCTTGGCCGAAAGCCAGAAATCGCGGTCGGTGTCCTTCTCGATCTGATCGAGCGACTTGCCCGTGGCGTCGGCGAAAATCTGGTTCAGACGCTGACGCATGGAGCGCATCTCCCGGACCTGTATCTCGATGTCGGACGCCATGCCGCCCGCGCCGCCGGACGGTTGGTGGAGCAAGAAGCGGGTGTTGGGAAGCGCGTAGCGGTCTTCCTTATTGGCGCCCACATAGATCAGCGCCCCGGCGCTCGCCACCCAGCCCGAGCCGAGCACGATCACGCGCGGTTTGATGAACTTCATGGTGTCGTGGATCATGTCGCCCGATTCCACATGACCGCCCGGAGAGGATATGACCATCAGGATCGGGTCGTCGGACTTGGCCGCCAGCGCGAACAGCTGGGCGCAGACCTCACGCGCCGTCTTGTCCGAAATGCCCCCGGTGATCAGGATGGTCCGGCTCTCAAACAGCGCCTTGCCCACATAATCGGGGGTTTTCGGCGCGTTATTGTCTTCGCCGTCTTCGTCGTCATTGCGGATGATCGGGTCGGTATAGCCGTAAGACATCAGCGGCGGTCCTCAAATCAGGCTGGAAGCCCTGAAGCTCAGGGCCGGTAAGGCAGGTTCAGGCCAAAACGTAAGATGGCCCGCGCGGGACGGCAAGCATGGCCTCCAGCGCGTTAAGGCGCGGTTGCTCCCCGCGCCTATTGCGCGAGCCGGTGCAGCGCCTGCTCCACCTCCGCCAGCGCCTCCGGATCCACGCCCCGCGCGACGAGCGCCACGCCGCGGGTGATGGAGCCGTCCTCGGTCTCCTGGAACCAGGGATAGGAGCCCAGCGACACTGCCGGATAATCGATCTGCAGCTGGCCCAGCGCTTCGGCCAGATCACCTTCCCGCGCGCCCTCGAGCCGCACCGTGACAGACTGGGTGACAGCGCCCCGGGTCAGGCGCGGCGCGACATCCTCCAGCATGCCGCGGGCGATCTTGGGGACCCCGGCAAGGACGAAGACATTCTCGATCTGGAAGCCCGGCGCCCCGGTGACCGGATTATCGATCAGGATTGCGCCCTCGGGAATGCGCGCCATGCGCAATCGCGCGGTCGTGACCTCGGTCTTGGCGCGGGCGTACCAGTCTTCCAGGATGGCGAGCGCATCGGCCCGCACGTCTATGCTGCGTCCGAAGGCGGCGGCGACCGCGTCGGCGGTGATGTCGTCATGGGTGGGCCCGATGCCGCCCGTGGTGAAGACATAATCGCACCGCGCGGACAGCGCCTGAACCGCCTCGATGATGGCGTCCTGGTCATCGGAGACGATTCGCACTTCCTTGAGGCCGATACCCAGCGGCGCCAGGAATTCGGCGATCTGCTGCACATTGATGTCACGGGTGCGGCCCGACAGGATTTCATCGCCAATGACGACAATCCCCGCGCTGACGGTCTTGTTCCCGGTTTCACTCATGGCCGCCCCTCTCTTGCGTGCGTGGTCGGGCAGACTATGGTCCGCCCCTTCCCGCTCTCCAAGGTCTTGTGATGCGATTTCCCGCTCCGCTCCATCCCGGCGTCCTGATCAAGCGCTATAAACGCTTCCTGGCCGATGTGACGCTGGACACCGGAGACACCGTCACCGCGCACTGTCCCAATCCCGGCTCCATGATGGGATTGAAGGAGCCGGGCAGTCGCTGCTGGCTCAGCCATGCCGACGACCCCAGACGCAAGCTCAAATACACCCTGGAGGTTCTAGAAGCCGACGGCGCCCTGGTGGGCATCAACACCCACCGCCCGAATGCGCTGGCGGAAGAGGCCATCCGGGAAGGACGCATTCCCTCCCTGTCCGGCTATGGCAGCCTCAGGCGCGAGGTGAGATACGGCGTCAATTCGCGCATCGACCTGTTGCTCGAGAGCGAAGACCGGCCGGCCTGCTATGTGGAGGTGAAGAACTGTCATCTCATGCGCACCCCGGGGCTGGCGGAGTTTCCGGACAGCGTGACGACACGCGGCGCCAAGCATCTGGGCGAGCTCAGCGAGATGGTGCGTCAGGGCCATCGCGCGGTGCAGCTCTTCATCGTGCAGCGTCCTGATTGCGAGGCGCTGTCCACGGCGGAGGACCTGGATCCCGATTACGCCCAGGCTCTGTGTGACGCTGCGGCTGCAGGCGTCGAGGTCCTCGCCTGGGCGTGCGCAGTGACGCTGGACGGGATAGAGGTGATCCGCGAGATCGAGGTGAGACTGTGAGCGAGACCCACGTGCTGAACCCTGAAGACGCCGGCTGGGACCTGCCCCGGCCCTTCATCCTGCCCGTCACGGTGAAGACGGAGGATATCGACGACTTCGATCACGCCAACAATTCGGTCTATCTGCGCTGGGCGGACCAGACCGCCTGGGCGCACTGGGAGGCGGACGGCTACACCCGCCGAAATTGCCGCGATCTTGATCGCGGAATGGCGATCCTGCGCACCGAGGCGGACTATCTGGGGCATTGCCGCAAGGACGAGGCCATTGCATGCGCCGTGTGGATCGCCCGGTCAGACGGCAGATTGCGCGCCGAGCGCTGGTACCAGTTCCGTCGCGTCTCGGACGGAGAGACCGTTTTCCGCGCCGTCACGAAACTGGTCTGCTTCCAGCTCAGCACAGGCAGGCCGGCGCGAATGGTGGACAGTTTCGCCCGCCATTACGGCAAGCCCGCCGAGGATCTCAGCCAGGCGGCGGACGCGCTGGACGCCCGCCTGAAACGCGGCTGAAAACCGGCCCATCTGCGCATTACAGACCGGAAAGTTTTCCCGCCGCCTGGACAGGCCTATAGTCCGCGCGTGATTAAGGGGAGACTTTCATGCGTTCCATTCTTGCTGCTGCGGCCAGCGCCCTTGTGCTGACCGCCTGCGCCACCGTCCCGGCGCCCGAACAGGCCCAGACCCAGACCGCTGCGCCGGTTGTGGCGGCGTCCTCCATCGAAGCCCATATCCGCTTCCTGGCTGACGACCTGCTTGAGGGCCGGGAAGCCGGTGAGCGCGGCTATGACATCGCCGCCGCCTACATGGAGAGCCAGTTCCGCCTGATCGGCCTCGAGCCGGGCGGCATGGACGGCTATCGCGCGCCGGTTCCGCTTCAGGTGATGTCCGCGAACCAGGACGAGGCGAGCTTCGTTCTCAACGGCGAATCCCTGACCCCGGGCCAGGACTTCGTCGTGTCCGCACATGCTGCGCTCGATGAAGCCAGCATCGAGGCGGACGCCGTCTTCGTCGGCTATGGCCTCGACGCGCCGCAACTGGGGCTTGATGATTACGAGGGCCTCGATGTGGAGGGCAAGATCGTGGTGGTGCTGATGGGCACGCCGGGCGAGCTGCCGTCTGACATTTCCGCGCACCTCAATTCCAGCCGCACCAAGGCGCAGTACGCCGCCGACAATGGCGCGATCGGCATGATCGCCGTGATGCCTGAGGGTCTGTCGCGCTTCACCTTCGAGCGCATGGCGCCCTACGCCGCCGGCGAGAGCATGACCACCGAAGCCGCCTCCGCCGCCTCGGAGCTGCAGGTGCGCGCCGCCATTTCCGACGCGGTTGCAACGCGCATGTTCGAAGCGGCCGGTCAGGACTATGCCGCCATGGTCGAGGCCGCCATCAATGGCGAGACGCCCGAGGGCTTCGACTTCAACCAGACCCTCGCCCTGTCCGCCAAGACCGAGCGCGAAATGGTCTATTCCGACAACGTGGTCGGCGTTCTGCCGGGCTCTGATCCGGCCCTGGCCGACCAGCCGGTGATCGTGACCGCGCACCTCGACCATATCGGCATCTGCCGCCTGGAAGAGGATGTGGACCGGATCTGCAACGGCGCGCTCGACAATGCGTCGGGCTCGGCGATCATGATCGAGACCGCCCGCGCCATGGCCGAGATGGAGCGCCAGCGTCGCCCGGTGATCTTCGTCGGCCTGACCGCAGAAGAAAAAGGCCTGCTGGGTTCGGCGCATATCGCCGCCAACATCACCCCGGCCATGAACGGCATGGTCGCCAACGTCAATCTCGACATGCCGGTCATCCGCTACGAGTTCAACGACCTGATCGCCTTCGGCGCCGAGCATTCCAGCCTGGGCCCGATCGCGGAAGCCGCCGTGGCCAGCGCCGGCGCGACCCTGTCGCCCGATCCGCTCCCGCAACAGGCCCTGTTCGTGCGTTCGGACCACTACAACTTCGTGCGCCAGGGCGTGCCTTCGCTCTTCCTGATGACGGGCTTTTCCAGCCCCAATCCGGAGGATGATGAAGGCCAGGGCTTCCTGAACTTCCTGGGCGGCGACTATCACAGCCCGGGCGATGAAGCCGATGCCGGCGTGATGTTTGACCAGGGCGCCAAGTTCGCCAACATCAACCTCGCCATCATCGAGGCGATCGCCAATTCCGACGAGACCCCGCACTGGAACGAAGACAGCTTCTTCGCCCAGTAGACCCTCGGTACTGCGAACGAATGCGCGCCCGGGCCCGTGGAACATTCCATCACGGCCCGGGCGCGTTTATATAGGGGTCAGGCAACGAACGGATGAGACGTGACTGACACCGGGCTAGAGATCGACGACGCGCCGACGCGCGATGGGCATATCAAGCGCCACAAGCCGGAAGATTTCGACGGCATGCGCAAGGCCGGGCAATTGTCCGCGCGTGCGCTCGACATGCTGGTCGATCATGTAAAGCCCGGCGTCACCACCCAGGAACTCGACGACCTGGTTCGTGAATTCTATCTCGACCACGGCGCGGCTCCGGCCACGATCTTCTATCGCGGCTACACGAAATCGAGCTGCACCTCGATCAATCACGTCGTCTGTCACGGCATCCCCAACAAGAAGCCCCTGCGCGAAGGCGACATTGTCAACATCGACGTGACCTGCGTGCTGGACGGCTGGCATGGCGACACCTCGCGCATGTTCGGCGTGGGCGAGGTCAAGCGCAAGGCGTCCCGCCTTGTCGAAGTGACCTATGAAGCCATGATGCGCGGCATCGAGATGGTCAAGCCGGGCAATACGTTCGGCGATATCGGCGCCGCCATCCAGGAATATGCCGAATCCCAGCGCTATTCGGTGGTGCGTGATTTCTGCGGCCATGGTCTGGGGCGCCTGTTCCACGACGCGCCCAACGTGCTGCACTTTGGCGAGTACGGCACCGGGCCGGTGATCGAGGAAGGCATGTTCTTCACGATCGAACCCATGCTCAATATCGGCAAGCCCGGCGTGAAGATTCTCAATGACGGCTGGACCGCGGTGACCCGCGACAAATCCCTGTCGGCCCAGTTCGAGCATTCGGTGGGCGTGACGAAAGACGGCGTCGAGATCTTCACCAAATCGCCCGCCGGTCTCGATCAGCCGCCCTGCGGCTAGGCGCGAACTTATCCGCCCCCTCTGAAAGTCGAGCCATACTGCTCCTCGTTCCTTCCAAGACGGGCGGCCGGCGCGTTCAGGC